>DATFNI010000333.1:0-9242 GCA_035266485.1 Balneolales bacterium | reverse complement strand
GAACTGTATGCTCGTTCAGGAGGCAAAATCACTGGCAGACATGGCAAAAGTTCTTGGAAAGAACAGCGAAGCCCATCAATGGAGAGAAAAAGCACAGCGACGAGCGGCACTGATCAACAAATTTATGTGGGATCCTCAAACCGGCTTTTATTACAATGTGAACATGAAGAACAACTCCTTCACCTACAAAAAGCCGAATGATCTGAAGAGACAGGAGATCATAGGTTTTCTGCCGCTCTGGGCCGGAATCGCCACAAAAAGGCAGGCATCCATCCTCATCAAAACGCTGACCAACCCGGACAAATTCTGGCGGAAATTCGGTGTACCCTCACTCTCCGCCGACGATCCCTATTATAATCCCGAAGGATACTGGAACGGTCCCGTCTGGGTTCAGTGGAATTACATGATTGAAGACGGTCTGCTCAAATACGGGTATGATAAGCTTGCCAAAGAATTGGTGAACAGGGTCTCTGAAAACATGATCTCCCAGCTAAAGAAGAACCACACACTTTGGGAATTTTACAGCCCTGATTCGAAATGGGGCGGACACCACCAGACCTATATCTGGGCAGGGATTATCAATCGGATGTTTCTTGATTTGGATAGATCTTCCGGCCATATACATAAAAAATGATGGATAAATTGCCCCACGAAAATCATGATATTGGAATATCACGCTTTTTTACCTCACCCCATCCCCTCTCCATCGGCATGGAGAGGGACTATCATTGCTCTACATTGCACAACCTTGTATCAGGCTTATCATTGCGGGGCGAATTCGTTAGAAGAGTATTTATGTTGATAACCTATTTCGTAGTTCAATTCATGAGAAATTCATCCTTGATGAAAAGAAGACACCGCAATGACAGCCGGGAGGCGATTGCCACTTTGATTGTTTCTCTCCTTTTCCTTACTGCCTTTCAGGTTCATGCGCAGGAATTGTCAGCTCCACAGGTAACAACTGATCATGGCGTCCAAATCTCCTCATTTTCTCTGAGGAATCACAAGCAAGTCGGGATAGCCAAATCGGTTCCATTATTAAGCCTGGTTTTGAATGATTCGCTTGTCAGCACAAGGCACGCTCAGGTAATTTCAACTCAAAATGGTATCAAATTCAATTTTCCGGACGGAATCATTGCTACATATAAACCGGAGGTAAGGTTAGATCCCGGGTGGAAGGCCATTGTAATATTTAAGAATACATCTCAAAAGAAGGTTGCCATTGAAAATGTGGTACCGTTCGGTCAGTCACCAGATCACATTTATATCACTGCATCCGGACCATGGTCGCTGGCGCGAACCAAATTGTTCCGACCGGGAAAGAGTCCGATTGGAGTCGTCTTGCCGGATGATGCCTGGGAGATGGGCTATTGCGCTATTTCAACTGAAGATGACAGCCTTTCAGTTGTAGCAATTGCCAGGCGAACCGGGCACAAGGATGCACAGATTGGGCGGTGGAAAACAACACTCAAGCCGGGCGGGTCAGTCACCTATACTTTATACGCAGACACGTACCACGGAGTCTGGCAAAACGGTCTCCGGTTAATGTTCCAGAAGAGATACCTATACGACCTGACACAGTTCAACGATTCTCTTTTCCATAGAAAGGACCTGCAATGGATCCGCCATAAATATATCATCGGCCTGCAGATGGCGTGGGATCATGATTTTTATGATTCCCGGCGAGGCGGCTACCAGGTATCCCAATATCTCACTGACGGGAAGAAAATGTTTGGCGGCTACGGTGTATATGCTCTCTGGCCAACCTGGCCGCGACTTGGACTCGACAACCGGAATCAATGGGACCTGTTTGCTGATCTGCCGGGTGGTCTGCAAAAACTGCACAGTCTCTCCGAGATGATGCATCGTCAGGGCACCAAATTTTTCATCGAGTACAATCCGTGGGATAAAAGCACCCGGCCGGAAAATCCCTATAAAGGCATGGCTGCGTTGATTAAAGCCACAGATGCCGATGGTGTCGTGCTTGATACCAAGGCCAGTTCCAATCCTGCTTTGCGCCATGCCGCCGACAGTGTTAAAAAGGGCGTTGTGATGTATAGCGAAGGGATGGCCGTGCCCAAGAATATGCCGACCATTGTAGCGGGCAGGGTTCACAATGCAATCCACATGCCGCCACCGCTCAATCTTAATAAATTCATCAAGCCTGACTTTGCCATTTTCCGCGTATGCGTCCTTAATGACGGGTACCTGCACCGGGAGTTTGCCGTGTCATTCTTCAACGGCTACGGTGTTGAGATCAACGAGATGGGAGTCGGCCGGCCAACATGGACCAAAGAAGCGTTTCACTACCTGGGACGAACGACGCAACTCCTGCGTGAGAACTCGGATGCCTTCCTAAGCCAATCCTGGCAGCCATTGATAAACAGCATCAAAGACAGCGTGTGGGTCAATGAATGGCCAAATGGGGACAAAACGATTTATACCATTTACAGTCTGCATGCGGCTGGATATAAGGGACCGCTGTTCCGAATGCATCCCGCCAAAGGATTTCATTATGTAGATATCTGGAACCATGAAGAACTGCAACCCGACACGGTAAACGGCAAGCTGTATGTCCCGGTTGATATCCACTCCTTCAACAAAAGCTGGCTGGGCACGCGCCGGGAAGGCAATGTCGGCTGCATAGCCCGATTCCCCGATCTGCTCAGCGTCATACATGGGATAGACACCATGCGTGTTGAAGCAAAACAGGGAACACAGATCAAAATCTGGGCAGGATCGCCGTCCTACCAGGGAGTTTCCCAAACCCTGACTGCCGGAAAGCACGTCGTTTCACTCCGTCGTCTGTTCGATCGTTACGAAGGGAAATTCGTAATACAACTGTTCGACGGGAAACAATTGTTGGATGAACGTGTCGTGGAACTGAAACCCGGCACAGCGCGATTAATCAGCAAGGCCAACAGGACGCAACCTGCCCGGTTCACGCCAAAAGGGATGGTGAAGATACCCGGTGCGGCGATTGTCGACACCCTTAAAGAACATGCCGACTTCGTACCCTATCCTGAAAATCCTGACCAACCCGTTCACATCCGGACTTTCTACATGGATAAATATCCTGTTACTAATGCCCAATACTTCGCATTCATTAAGGCGACGCATTACAAACCCGAGGATACTCATAACTACCTAAGAAACTGGGTTGACGGCCATTATCCCAAAGACGCTGCAAATAAACCGGTGGTTTGGGTAAGCCTGAAAGATGCCAGGGCTTATGCACACTGGGCCGGCAAACGACTGCCGACAGAGATGGAATGGCAGCTCGCAGCTCAGGGTACGGACGGCAGGAAATGGCCATGGGGGAACCAGTTCGACTCAACCAGGTGTAATGTAAATATAGGCCATGAGACGAGCGTCAATAGGTTTCCAACCGGCGCAAGTCCTTACGGAGTCGAGGATTTAGTTGGTAATGTGTGGCAACTGACCAATGATGTATACGATGACGGGACTTATTATTTCGGGATGATACGTGGCGGCAGCTATTATCATCCCACGGCGAGCTGGTGGTACATCTACGGCGGACCCGAGCCGCTGGATATGCATCAGATCCTGCTGAAGGTGTCACCCGGCTTCAACCGGAGCGCAACGGTCGGTTTCCGGTGCGTCAAAGATGCCAAATGATTCCTTACCTGCTTCTGTAAGTATGCGTATTCACTTCTATCAACAACATCCTTAGCGACTTTTTGCATTTGTTCCCTAATCTGTTGTACGACGTCAGGATTTTCTTCGGCCACATTGTAACGCTCTGACGGATCCCTTTGCAGCTCAAACAACTGTGGATATTTATCCGCAAGCCGCAGTTTCCATCTGCCGATGCGCAGAGCTTCTAATTTTCCACTCAGAAAATAGGCGTATTCTTTTCGGGGATCTACATCCGTCTTACCGGTTAAAAAGGGCATTACGTCATATCCATCAACGGGCAGAATTCCGTATTTCCCTCCCCCCGCTCTCAGGAATGTCTGAAAGATATCCAGATTTGTTACCAAGGCATCCGATACCTGGTCCGGTTTAATGTGACCCGGCCAGCAGATCATGGCCGGGACCCGTGTGCCGCCTTCATACGTAGTGTGCTTGCTGCCTCGGAGCGGTCCTGGGGAACCAATATACCAAGGTTTATTGCCTGCGCCCCTGAGTTCCCAATTATCTCCTTCCGGATGTTTGGGAATATTGAACATCCGGGGTGGTGCGTTTAACCACGGACCGTTATCGGAAGCAAAAAAGACAATCGTATTGCCGCTGATTCCTTCCTGATCCAGCGTTTTTAAAACCTGACCCACACTCCAGTCGATAGTCTCAACCACATCTCCATAAAGTCCTGCCCTGGACTTCCCCAAAAAGTCCTTCGTCGTGTGAATAGGCAGATGAGGCATATTATATGCAAGATAAAAGAAGAAAGGCTTATTTTTTTTGCTTTGCTTTCGGATAAAGCGTATAGCTTCACTTGTATATTTGACCGTCAGTGAATCCTGGTCAACGGGGTATTCCACAACAGTTGTATCCCGGTACATGACCAATAGAATATTTGTCGGGAAGTAAGGTGGTTTATAGTCGTTCGAATACGGCAAGCCCCAGGTTGTTTGTACATTTAAAATGTTTAAGTATAACAAAAAATATGTCAGCTATGGATAAATCAACCATCATCAATCAGGTAATCAGGCGTAAAGGCGGATTTGTAAACGATCCTGCTGATCCGGGCGGGGCGACCAAATTTGGAATCTCCTTGAATTGGTACAAAAAGATTAACCCTTCCGCTACAGTCGAAGACATACATAACCTCACTCCGGGGGATGCTTTTAATCTTTACGATCAGCATTTCTATCTTCCGAATCATGTAGATGAAATACCCGATTATCTTCAGGAGATTTACTTTGACACGTGCGTCAATAGCGGCCCCCGGGACGCGGTTCGTATGCTGCAGCGCAGCCTGGCAAGCATACGGGCCGACCTGAAGGTTGACGGCATACTGGGACCCATTACAAAATCTTTATTAACCCAATACAGACCCGAACTCCGGCGTGTGGCCGCCTTCAAGCTTTTAGACTATGCTGAGTCAATTCAAAGAAATTCAGGGTTGGAAAAATTCTGGTTCGGATGGTTTAACAGGACACTGGAGTTTGTCTGATAAGTATGGTCGAATCGGGTATTTTTTTATGACTACCCCGTATCACTACAGCCATTATAAACTATCACTCTGGTTCAAAGAAGGAAAACCACTCCCGATATCAAAGGGATCAGGAAACCCCAAAATCAAGGACTACTACTCTGTGAGCTATATGCACTTCACGGTTATCTGGCAGCCTGAACTTATAGGTCATATGCTATAGAAAAGGCATTGATTTTCCTTGCATCTGCCGATCCAATCATTATATTGATATGGTTAGCTATGTTTAATTCCAGATAAGGAGCGAATATGAAGAAGTTGGTCCTGCTATTCACCATTCTGTGCACGCCTGCTATCCTGCTTGCCCAAAGTTTCGAGTACTACCCGATGCAGCCCTATTTTGAAAATGAATCCTTCTTCTATCACAGGGTGGAATTGACAACTCAGACGTATGGTCCCTTTTCTGAGTTATTACCTGGCTTCGGAGTATCCAGTCCCCTGAATCAACTGGCTCAAAATCCGGGCTGGCTTCCCAACTTAAATGGGCACAATCTGTACGCATATGCTGAGATACGGAGCCGGAATATGTACAAAGTAGAACGACAATCTGCATATGAAGCTCCTCCTTTTCCATATACCCCACTACTCATTAATGCGTTTAATTACCGTACAGCAGATGGTCACCGACTCGATCAGGAACCGTTTCTATCAGCGACAATCCTGGGATACCCATTTGCTAATAAACATCTTATGGGCGGCATCACCTATCAGTTGATCACATCAAGAGAAGATTATTATGCCTACCCGTCCAATGCCTATCCACCGAATCCTATGACCAGTGATTTAGCGTCTACAGGTGCTGCCGGCCCAACCTCTTATTTCCAGAAAAATGGGTTAAAACAGACCGGACACTTTCTCTCATTCTATGGTGGATACGAGCTATCCAACCGGACTATGATTGGACTCAGAGTAGGTGCTGCACTCTTTCAGAGGGATGGAGGGTATGGCACGCAAACCTACCACCCGTATTCTCTTTCTCTTCAACCCGTTTCAACCGCATCACCTTTCGATCTGTTAACCGAGCAACGATCCCAAAACTACCGGCATTTGAGTTTTGATCTTGGGGGACGCTATGCAATCAGCCATAAATTAACGGGTATGGCTCATTTGGGATATCTTATCGGAAGCGGAAATGAACAATTGAATAATACGACTCCTTACCAGAACCTGATTGGTAGAGAAAATCCCGGTGTCTACTATTATTTAAGCCAGAATATCACTTCTGCCAACGATAGCTGGGATAACAGCGGTTACGCATTTGATGCCGGTCTCTCTCTTCAGTATGATCTCACGACTGATGGTGTACTCAGTCTCTTTTATGAAGGATACGCCAGTCACGAGGGACTTACTCCAAGTGCCGGCATTCAAACTTCTGATTACACGGAAATCCAAAATCCCGGAGGCATTCCGGCGAAATTAATAAAAACTACCCAAACGAACGAACTTCATTCCGGGAATGGAAGTGAGAACGCCTGGTCCCATCAGATAGCCCTTTTCTATAACTGGTCACCGACCCGAATTCTCACGCTCAACTTTGGTATTCAGTATGATCACAACCTTCGCAACATCCATACGCTGGAGGCAAGCGATATCACAGGTTTCACCTTAACACAAACTACCGATACGACAGGTCGAACCACAACTACACGTCAAACCAATACTCAACATGAGGAAGACAACTGGACCAATCGCATACATGAACACGCCTTCCAGATTCCATTTGTTGCCAGGATTCGTTTGCTTAGCAGACTGGACGTCTGGGGCGGATTCGATGAGCAGGTTGAAAGCTTCAGAGTAAAGAGTATGAATTCAGATAATCCACCACCGCCAAGTCTAGGTTTATTGGGATCTTCTAGTGATCTTCGTCAACCCTATCCGAATTTTAGCGACAACTCACATACCACACGCTATCGCTTCACCCTTCTTTCCGGAATCAATTTTGATGTTACCGGCAGACTAACACTGCGTCTGACCGCCCTGCCGCTGGACCATCGGTATGGCTATGACCGCACCAATCAAACCTCGGGACTGATCTGGCAGGCGGGCCTGAGTTTTAAACCATAAACCCTTTACATATAAAAAAGCCGCTTAGCAGAATTAAACCGTTTTTCGGAAATGCCGGTGGTCGGAGTCGAACCGACACTCCCGAAGGAACACGATTTTGTGACACGGCATTCAATCCCAGCTAAAGATGTACTCAGGGGAATAGTAGAGATTCCACCAGGTACCCTGGAAATTTGGGAGCATGGGTCTACCATTCATGGGCATATCGGCAGCGTCATCTCCTGGGAGAGAGCAAGAGGAGAAGCGGTGGAAGGCAATACACATCCCGAGGGTCATAAAGAGCCGCAGGGTGTGTGGATCAGGTATCGGGACATCATCCCGTCGGATTACTTCCGAATTCGGTGGTTCACCTTGGTTACATACCGATAGGCTATGCTGAGCAAATTGAAGACGATTGTTACGACTACCCTGGCGGCCTTACTGATTGGAATTGCCATTGGCTGGACGGCCCATTCAGATAATAGCGTTATGCCGATTCCGTCCCTTCGGGATTTTAAATACATGCATATTCCTGATTTAAAGGTGCCTTCCTTTCATGGAACTATCACGCCACAACTTATTTTCGTGACCGATACGGTGCAGCTTACTAAGCTCCGGAGGGATATGATCTATGTGCCCAAGGCGATGCCTAATTATGTGCTGTCAAATCCTGCTAATGCTATTACGACACATGGATCTAAAATCGATTGGACGTCTTGGAATCCGGAAAACCGTACCTACCAGGTTCGAGAGTATCGATATCATCCAAGCCGGTGGCACTATGATATTTCTGCAAACGTGCTCATCTTTCCATCTCAGTCGCTTACGATGATGGGCATAAATGGGAAGATTGGTAATGGACGATTTAATATTGGTGCTGGGGCGTATCTTGGATCAGGTTTAATACCATCTCCAATACTTACCATTGACTATAAATTAATTAGCAAGGAGTAATCTAATTATTCCAAACCTTATGCTCAGGCAACGAAGGCATACTGACAGTCAACCAAAATGTCATTAAGCCATGTTATTAATTTGTAAATAAGTTCAATATTACGATACATAATGATTGCGTTTCTTAAAATAAAAGTGTAACTAAGAATGAACGTTACACCGTTTGGAGAGGTATTATGAAATGGATACTATTTATATCAATAACGCTCTTGGCAGTGGTTAGTGGTTGTGGTCACTTCCCTGGTGCGCCAGATTCTGGTGGAACCGAGAATCGTCCACCTCAGACTCAGATCTTAAAGGCCTATGCTGTGCCAGATACCGTGGCGCCGGGTGATACTGCCCGGTTTGTGTGTGTTATCAAAGACAGTACTGACAATCGGTTTAAATTTCTTTGGTATATAGGTCAAGGAAAAGTACTAGATGCAGAATATTCTAATACTTATAATGGATATGTTAGTAATACAAATACAATTAAGTGGGAGGCTCCCATCAAAGAAGGCTCCTATTCATGTGATGTTTATGCATATAACGGTTCAAAAGATTCAGTTTCTGTAGACGACGTTTTACAGATTACGGTAAAACAATAACAAAACACAAAAATAGAAAGCATGGCTTGACTTAATCTGAAAACTGGAATGAAGAATGAGTTATGCCGTGTGAGATTCCAGAGAGTTGTAATTAGGCGTTTTTCGGTTGGGCTCCTTTTTGCAATCGAAATATATGGCTATAGGGGTATACTATAGCATAGATATAGCAATATTAGATATGGAGAGAACAATGACGTGCAAAGCTAGAACAGCAACAGTCATAGGGATTGTATTGTGTATGATCCCCATAATAGTACTGGGGCAAACATTCGACTTAATGCCCCCTTCAACTGTCAACGATCGTTTTCGCGTGGATGCCTTTCAATATTCGAATACAAGTTTGGGATATTACCCAGTCAAGCATCCTAGTCTAACCCTAAACGGATTTGATAACGGTGAAAATAATAGCCACGGATATGGGTTAAAACAGATTCTGCAAATTGCCTATCAAGGAACGAATCCTATGGTGGATAAAAAAT
>DATFNI010000332.1:0-6560 GCA_035266485.1 Balneolales bacterium | reverse complement strand
CAACTCCCTTTCGGGTTGCCATGATGATAAAGTGGTTCTTGATGTAATCTTCATCATCAAGAGACTTAACCGGAACAAATGTTTTAATGCTGTCATCCTTATCCATTTGAATAAGATTGACAATAGCACGGCCCCGTCCAGTTCTCGATCCCTCGGGAATCTCATACACTTTAAGCCAGTAACATTTGCCTTTCTCAGTAAAGAAGAGAATATAATTGTGATTCGTTGCAACAAAGAGATGTTCTACATATTCATCTTCCCGGGTGCTCGCACCTTTCATGCCGACACCACCTCTGCGCTGTCTTCGATATCCACTGACAGGTGTGCGTTTGATATACCCGCTATTGGATATAATCACAACCACATCCTCATCAGCAATCATATCTTCTATATTAAAATCCTCTGCTGAGTACACGATCTGTGTCCTGCGGCCGTCGCCGTATCGTTTCTTCAAATCGAGCAACTCATCTTTAATGATGTCGGTCTGAGCATCACGATTTGAGAGAATGCGACGATACTCTTTGATCTGATCGATAATATCACGGTATTCGAGGTCAATCTTGTCACGTTCCAGGCCGGTAAGTTTTTGCAGGCGCATATCCAGAATGGCTTTAGCCTGGATATCTGTAAGCTTAAACTTGCGGCGAAGTTGTGTATTGGCCTCCGGAACATTGCTTGAAGCACGAATGGTTTTGATAACCTCATCAAGATTATCAAGGGCGATCTTGAGTCCCTCCAGGATATGGGCTCGTGCCTCAGCCTGATCCAGGTCATAAAGTGTACGCCGGATGATTACTTCTATCCGGTGATTTATGAAATGCTTTATTAACTCTTTGAGTCCCATAACTTTGGGACGTCCTTTAACCAAGGCAAGATTAATCACGCCAAATGTCGTCTGCATTTGCGTGTATTTGTACAACTGGTTAAGTACAACGCTTGCAACAGCTCCACGCTTAAGGATTATGACCATACGCATACCGTCGCGATCGGATTCATCGCGAACGTCAGCGACCTCACTCAGTTTGTCATTCTGTACAAGCTCTGCAATCTTCTGAATGAGAAGTGCCTTGTTGACCTGGTATGGGAGCTCAGTTACAACAATCTGCTCCCTGTTTCCACGAAGTTCTTCGGTATTGCAGCGAGCACGCAGGGTTATCTTACCACGTCCCGTCTCATAAGCCTCCTTAACCCCTTCATACCCATAGATAATACCACCGGTTGGAAAATCAGGAGCGGTGATAAGTTTCATCAACTCTTTTGTCTCAATTTCCGGATCTTCGATGTTGGCAATGATACCATCAACGACTTCACGAAGATTGTGAGGAGCCATGTTGGTTGCCATTCCAACAGCAATACCTGATGAGCCATTAAGCAGCAAATTTGGAAGCTTTCCCGGGAGAACAGTCGGCTCTGTTAACGAATCATCAAAGTTAGCCTGGAAATCAACCGTATTTTTGTTGATGTCCGACATCATCTCTTCGGCGATGCGGTTCATTCGGACCTCGGTGTAACGCATCGCCGCGGCAGAGTCGCCGTCAACTGATCCAAAGTTACCCTGTCCGTCAACCAGCGGGTAACGAAGCGAGAAATCCTGAACCATCCGAACGATGGTATCATAAACAGCACTGTCTCCGTGCGGGTGGTACTTACCCAGGACCTCCCCAACAATACGGGCACTCTTTTTATAGGGACGATTATGCAACATCCCAAGTTCATTCATCCCGTACAGAGCACGACGGTGAACCGGTTTCAGACCATCTCTTACATCAGGAAGAGCACGTGCCACAATGACCGACATCGAATAATCGATGTACGACGATTGCATCTCATCTTCAATAGAAACCTGGATAATTTTTTCTGTAGCCATAAATGGGGTCAGTTATTATACGTCAAGATTGGCATTTTTTGCATTGCGTTCGATGAATTCCCGTCGCGGTTCGACGGCATCACCCATAAGAACAGAGAACAAACGATCCGCAGAAGCGGCGCTCTCAATAGAAACCTGTTGAAGAGTTCTGGTTTCCGGATCCATCGTTGTTTCCCATAACTGATTGGGATTCATTTCACCGAGACCTTTGTATCGTGAAACGTCTATTTTGTTGTTCGTGTCCTTTTTCAGACGAATCAGGATACGATCACGAGTATCGTCGTCCCAGGCATATTCTACATTTTTACCATAAGAGATGCGATAAAGCGGAGGTGTCGCAATATATACGTGACCTTCTTCAATGATAGGCATCATATAACGATAGAAGAACGTTAGAAGAAGAGTGCGAATGTGCGATCCGTCGACGTCGGCATCTGTCATAATAATAAGCTTGTGATACCTCAGCTTTGTGATATCAAACTCGTCTTCATACCCAAAACCAACACCAAGAGCAGTAATAATTGCCCGGATTTCCTTGTTTTCGAGGATCTTGTTAACCCGGGACTTCTCGACGTTAAGAATTTTACCCCGTAGCGGCAGGATGGCCTGAAAACTTCGGTTACGACCCATCTTTGCCGACCCACCAGCGGAATCCCCCTCAACAAGATAAATCTCACAATGTTCCGGATCGTTGATAGAACAATCTGCCAGCTTGCCCGGCAACCCTTCACCTGCAAGTGCGCTCTTACGCTGCACCAATTGTTTCGCTTTTCGGGCAGCTTCACGAGCCTCCGCGGCCAGAATCACTTTTTCAAGAATCGACTTGGCGATCTTCGGATTCTGTTCCAGGTATTCATTGAGCTTATCATAAAGGATTATTTCGACAACACTCTGCACCTCTGAGTTGCCCAGCTTGGTTTTGGTTTGCCCCTCGAACTGTGGTTCAGGAACTTTTATACTGATAACTGAAGTTAAACCTTCGCGAAAATCCTCACCACTGACCGACATTTTACCTTTTAAAAAATTATTTCGTTCAGCATAACCCTTAAGTGAACGGGTAAGAGCGCGTCGGAAACCAGAAACATGTGTCCCCCCCTCATGGGTATTGATGTTGTTGACATAGGAGTGCACATTTTCGGAATAGGTCTTATTGTACTGGATAGCAATCTCAACCGGGACATTCTCCATCTCTCCCTTTATATAGATCGGCTTATCCATCAGCGATTCGCGATTTTCATCCAAGTAACGGACAAAATCCATCACGCCGCCATCATAATGAAAATCCTGACGCATAAAATTCCCTTCATCATCCTCTTCCCTTTCATCGACTATGTGAATCGTGATATTGGGATTAAGGAATGCCAGCTCACGCATACGCTCTAAAATGATATCAAACTTAAACTCAACGGTCTGCGTGAAGATCTCAGGATCGGGATAAAATTTAATGAACGTTCCCGTCTTATCTGTTTCACCCTTTTCTTTAAGAGGGCTGATCGTCTTTCCTTTCTCGAATTCCATCGTGTAAATAACCCCATCGCGATGAACCTCAGCATAAAAATGATTCGAAAGTGCATTCACACAACTTACACCGACACCATGAAGTCCACCGGATACCTTATAAGAGTCTTTGTCAAATTTACCCCCGGCATGTAGTCTTGTCAGGACCACCTCCAAAGCCGGCAGTTTTAACTTGGGATGTTCATCAACCGGAATTCCACGTCCATTATCATTGATAGAGATGGACCCGTCCTTGTAAATTCTCACCTCAATGGAATCACAATAACCGGCAAGTGCTTCGTCAATGGAGTTATCAACCACTTCATTGATAAGATGGTGAAGTCCACGGGACCCGGTATCACCTATGTACATAGCAGGCCGTTTACGCACAGCCTCCAGTCCCTCCAGAATTTGAATATTCGAAGCTCTGTAATTTGATACTTGATCGCTATTGGCCATATATAATCGTCCGTCCTTAAAGGTTGGCTATTAAAATTAAAGGGCACTAAAAAATACCCTTTAAACTCACAATTTCAAAGCCGGCCAGTAAATTTTATGACTGAAGAAAAGATCAGGGCGCACAAGCAAAATTAAAGGTATCATAGCGCCTGTTTCCATGGCTTATGATAAGCAGTTTTATATACAGGATTTTGCACATTGATTTTAATCAGTATTCTTGCTTTGTTATTTAGAGCTTTTGATAGTATATTTGTGATTCTGTGGATTTCAGATGAAATGAATTAAACAATCATGGCATATAAAGACGATATCACGGCTAAAAAATCCCTCAACGGATACCGTTCCTCCAAATCAAACAACAAGACGAAGCACGTCTTCAAGTTAAATCTTCAAAAGAGAAGATTTTATATCCCTGAGGAAGATCGCTGGGTTACACTGAAGGTAACAGCCAAGACCCTGCGAACGATTAATAAAAAGGGTATTCATGCCGTTTTACAAGAAGCAAAGAAACGCGGGACACTGACAAATAAGATTTAAAGACGATGGCAAAGTCCAAAGGAAACCGTATTCAAGTTATTCTCGAGTGTACTGAAGCACCGGGGACCTCACGTTATGTTACTACAAAGAACCGGCGTACAACTACACAACGCGTAGAATTACGCAAGTACAATGCGGTTCTCCGTAAACATACGCTTCACAAAGAAATTAAGTAAGGAGTCATACCATGGCTAAGAAACAAAAATTTGGTGATCAGGCTCTGGAACAAAAGATGGCTCGTCGTAAGATGGCCAAGGTGATCATCTCCAAGAAGACAGATAAAGGTACCTACAGCTATCATGAGTCCACACTGGATGTAGATAACGTGCAGGAATTTATCAAGAATCACAAATAGTCTTCATTAGTTTATTTAAAAAAAGGTTTCACAGGTGGTGTGAAACCTTTTTTTTGTTTAGCATTCAGCAAATGAGATAGATTATTGCTCGACTGTGGACTTCGCTCCATCAGTAACGAGTTGTTTAATAGATCTGAATTCTATATTACCGGAGAATATTCTTACCAATTCATCATACCATGGGTATTTACGATAATCTGCTTAGCGATCTTAAAAAGGCCATGCTGGCCAGGGATAATGACCGGGTTCGCGTATTGCGATCCATTAAAGCTGCCCTTCTTGAGAAAGAGATCAGCGAACGAGTCGGAGGACAGGCTAAGCTTAGCGAAGAACAAGTTGTCCAGGTCCTTATGAAATCAGCCAAGCAACGGCGGGACTCCATTGAGCAATTCGAGGAACACGGCAGATTAGATCTGGCGAATGCAGAGAAAGAGGAACTGGAAGTGATCGAATCGTATCTTCCTAAAATGATGAATGAGGAGGAAATAGCAAGTGTCGCCGATGAAACTATTAAAACAGTCGGGGCCACTTCTCCCCAGGATATGGGTAAGGTAATGGGTGCAATTATGCCTAAAGTAAAAGGCAAGGCCGATGGAGCGCTCGTCAGCCGTATTGTAAAAGAACGACTTAATGCCTTATGAACGCCCTTGATGCGGTTGTCCTGCTTGTCCTTGCCTTATTTGCATTCCGGGGTTTCAAAAACGGATTTATAAAGGAAGTCCTTGGATTTGTTGGTATTATAGCCGCCTGCTTTATTGCCTTTCACTATATGGGCCCGCTGACCGAATTTTTATCCAACCATGTCGCCGCAGATCACAAATATATTCCCTATTTCTCGGCGATCGTTCTTTTTCTGGGTACGCTCATCGTTGTGGAGCTGGTCATTTTTTTTCTTACCAATCTACTGCAAGCTATAGCACTGGGCCTTCCGAACAGAATACTTGGATTAGTATTGAGTGCACTTAAAGCCGGTGTTATTATGAGTGTCATCCTGATCGTGCTTGCCGGTTTTGATGAACCCACAAAACAGTATCAGAAAGAATCATTTATGTATCCATACGTTATCCTGATGGCACCGGCGGCCTATGATGTCGTCGCATGGGCATTCCCGGGCATAAAAGATTACGAGAAGACGATCAAGGATACCCTATCGAATAACAAAACCCACACTTAACATACAAAAACAAGAGTAACCCATGGCATTTGCGCCTGTCGAAGATCAACTAGCGATTATTAAAAGAGGAGCAACGGAAATAATTCCCGAAGAGGAGCTGATTCAGAAACTAGGGAAATCAAAAAAGGAGAACCGGCCGTTACGCGTAAAGCTCGGATGCGATCCCACACGACCGGACTTGCATCTCGGTCATTCGGTTATTCTGCGCAAGCTGCGACAGTTTCAGGATCTGGGCCATGAGGCGATCCTCATTATCGGCGACTTTACAGCTCTTATCGGTGATCCTACCGGTCAGAACAAGACGCGACCTGCCATAACCGCCGATGAAATCCGCGAGAATGCGGTCACTTACTTCGATCAGGCATCCCGTATTCTTGATGCTGATAAGACCAAAATCGTCTATAATGCCGACTGGCTTGGGCCAATGAGTTTTGCCGATGTAATCCGACTGGCTTCCAGGTATACCGTTGCCCGGATGCTCGAGCGTGATGATTTTTCAAAGCGATATCAAAATGAAGAACCGATATCCCTGCATGAGTTTCTGTATCCCCTGGCCCAGGCACAGGACTCCGTTCACCTGAAATCGGATATCGAACTGGGAGGATCTGACCAAAAATTCAACCTGCTCGTTGGGCGTCATCTGCAACGCGAAGAAGGTCAGGAGCCCCAGG
>DATFNI010000331.1:0-7058 GCA_035266485.1 Balneolales bacterium | reverse complement strand
TTATTAGCTGCCAGAGTTAAATTGGTCAGTCGTGTTCCGTCTTTAATAACATCGAAATCGAAATTAACGTTGAGAGGGAAACCATAACCATCAACATCAGAACCCATCGCCAGAACATCAATGGTGTTCGCATCTCTTTGGAAGTACCATACTTGAAATGGGTTCTCTGTATTGTAATTGTAATCATTTACGACATGAGGAGCATAATCCGGTGGTTGATTGTCTACGCGTAAAAAAGCTACGGTGTTAAAATCATGGTTATCTCCATAACTAGTTAATTTTATATAATTAATAAGTTCAGAATATTTTCCGCCATTTACACCATCACGTTCTAAAACACTTAGCGTGTCATTGCTAACATAAGGATAAGGATAGTTATTCATGTCAAACTCAACCGCACCATAATAGATAAACAATCGATCATCACTTGTACTACCTCCACCCCATGAAGTCCAACCTGGTCCTTCAAACCACAAAGAAGAACCATGTCCATAATATTGCATCATATATTCCTTTAAACCATCATCGCTATGTATAGAGTTTAGGTCAATAACATATGGTTTGTTATCATTGACATACAATATGTTTCGAATATAATTGGCCGTCTGATTAGCACCTTTTGTTGCTAATGTTACACTTCCATTCATTAGAACTAAATTATCATTATGCAATTTCGTTAATGAAAGATCTGTCACCGGTCTATGATCTGATACCTTGCGAGCTGTTGACACATAGGGACTATTCAGCCCACCGCGGTTGTCATAAGTTACTGCACCTACCGCATTTTTTTCATACTTATTATAGTCCAGAATCATCACATTGTGCCACCAGTATTCATTCCATTTACTGTTTAACGCAGGTGTGGTATGATTATACCCACAATCCATTAAATAAGACTTATCATTGACGTAATAAAGGAATTGTAGCTGATCGGGCTGTTCATGTCCTTCACCGCGAGTAATAGCATCCCCTTGTTCCCCATTGAGTAATAGATAATGGCTTTTACTTCCTTCTTTTTCTCTCAGTACAATTTGTTGTTGTGGATATGTATTCCCATTTACTTGATACGTCCCAGAAACAGAAGAAGACGGAGCAGTTCCCAAACTATATTGAATTCGTGGGATAGCCAGTTCCACAAGTAATGTTGCTTCATCTCCACTCAGACCGTAATTCTTGACTTGATTATCTATCCAAACATATTTCTTTCCGGTTTCTGCATTTCCATAAACAGGGTCCCATTGTAACATTTTAGCGTATCTTATGGAACGCTTATTACTATCATCTAATGGTGGTAATTGCCCAGCTGGTGTGGCTAAATCGGCCAGCCAATCCAGCGGGTTGATCATCCATCGGGTATTATTACCAGTGGCATTATTTTGATCAAAAGGATCGGGAATATCGTAATTATCATAATTTAGCAAACCATTTAAGCGTATAGCATGCCAAAAAGGTATGACATCCATCAGAGCAAATTCAAAATAATATGGTCCTTCCGCCCAAAAGCGTTCTCCATTACCAGTCTGATATCCCCAATAATACACGCTATTATTAGTATAAGTAGGTGCCCCGGCACTTCGGAAGACATGTGATAAATATTCGTCAAAAACGGTTGTATCAGAATAATAAGTAGAACCATCAGAAAAGGTATATTCATATGTGGTATCTGGCATACACAGGGCTCCATAACCGATAGCTATGAACATCTTCATGGGCCTGTTTCCAGCTTCTGCCTCATAGTTTCCGACGCCGCCAATTGAATCGTATAAATAATGGTTAAGGTTATGTATTGCTACAAAAAGATTATAAAGAACTTGTTCTTTCTGACTTTTGTCGAGAAGTTCAGGAGCATTAAAATCGTCCGTCGTAATATTGTTGTAGTATTTGTACGCATTTTCCAGGGCCATGTATAAATCCACAGCGCGTGCATAATTTTCTACAGAGCGGGTCATGTGGACCTCATCTTCTCCAGTTGTTGTAGCCAGGTACCAGTTATCTGGTTCGAGCAGGGCGCTCTTAAGATTTTCGATAGCTGTTGAGACTGCCGAATAACTTATTGATTTAGTCGTTCCAGGGACTGGCTGTGTAACCCCATTTTTGTACAAGACGTAATAGGAAAGAGCCACAAAGGCACGACATTGTAGATATTGGCTATTATTATCTATTTGTGTTCCATTTTCATTGGGATTACCAATTTCTGATACAGAATTCGTGACTATTTTTTTATACGTACTTAGCCCCAGAGAATCATCGTAACTACTGCCATTATATAAGTTATTCAGGATTTGCTTCAGGCCAAACCCACAGCTATCATTCCCGCCATTATCGAAACCATTGACTGATAAACCTGGTCGTTTTACTGGAAAATGGTCAGTATAAAAACGGGTATTTTTCACACTCGACGGTACATCGGTTATTGTCTGTCCTAATGCATAACTTTGAAAAAGGCATAACATTCCCATGATAGTTCCTATAGCGATCCTCTCCATTTTCATAGTAAACCTCTTTTCTGATATTGATTTTTTTTTAATACGATTAATTAACTATTACTGCATTAGCATCTTCTACGGCAATAGAATCCGAATGATTATCAGCACGTACAGTAATTCCAACTTCATTGTATCCCGTCATATTGGTTGGTGCCACCCAGTTGATATAACTCCGGTGTCCACTGGTATAAGCCTTCAAATCGACCTTTGGTCTCCAGATAGTGTCTTTTACATTTAGGGCTTTGCCATAACCAAATTGCCACACAAAGATAAAGCTCTTGTTCAGACTATCCTCAATGACACAAGTAATACGGGTGGTGTCCCCACTAGCTATCGGGTTAGGGTTTACAGTCACCGCTAATATCCGGGTTTGGTAGTATCCTCCTTTTTCGCCACCTCCGTCCTCATAGGCGGTAATATTACAAGAGGCAGCCACCCACAGGCTAGCCAACAGCAGAACCGGCAGTAAGCGAATGACCTTCGGCTTAAACCTCTTTAATAGCAAATATCGGTCCTTCTTGTTCATAGCTTTGTTCTCCCAACAAAGGGTTCATAAATGAAAGAGAAGCTTTTTTCCATCACAATCACCTCTAATTATTTATTTAATAACGAATTACAAAGTAGTTTACTTATTGTCAACAACATTCGTTCGTTAATTCTGCTCACTTTGTGCTTGCAGGATCGATTGTATTTCCTTTCGCAGTTCCCTCGCTCCGTACCCGAGGTGGGTTTGTAAAAACTGGTAGAGAGTCTTCTCATCCCTTAACCCGGCGCGTTTCGCGAGTTCATAGGCGGAAAGCCCGGGATCGCTTATCCATAACGTTTCTATATAAGTAATTCTCATTTCCGAAAGTAATTTGCCGGCAGATTGCTTAAATGTCTTTCGGCACAAACGCCGGAATGTCGATGAGCGGTACCCCATCACCTCCGCCCATTCGGATATAGTAAGTATGGTCTGCATGTTGCGGATGGCAACCTGCCTGGCCTGTTCGATTGGAATCTGTTTATCATCCATTACTTACCCCCTCCACTGCTACCCACCGTTTTTACAACGGTAACACGTTTTGTTTCAGGATACCTGATAATAGTACCGTTGAGTTCCACTGAAACGGTCTGCCACTTCGTAAGTGCCTTATTCATGTTTTCAACAACTTCCTACTCTGTTTCCTGTGAGTTTAGCGGTATTGCCATAGCTGTCTCCCAGGAACCGGAATGTACCTTCATTAACGGATTGGAAAGGTGGGTTCTACCATCGAAACGCACCTTTATTTGTAGAATATCTCCTTTCATCGGGTGGAATGTTCCATTCTTCGTCCATTCATCTGCTTTTATAATGAATCTTGCAGCTCGCCTAAGATTATTAAAGGCCGTGTACGCAAGAACCGTATCGCTTCGCAGGTGTCCTATCTGCCGGTTGTCAATGGATTCCCAGCCATGGTCCGGCAATGCCTTACGGGCAGCCGGTATCATCCTGAATTTATAAGCCACCGGCTGCCCGGGATCTGCGGAAACCAGTATGGTTACGCGATAGATCCCACTTCCGTTTTCGTCAATAAGTGGAACGCCTCCAAGTGACCATCCTGTAAAAGACCCACTGACAACTACCTGATCTCCTTTATCTGGCTTGAAAAAGCCTAATACTTCCTGGTTTCTCATATCAACCGTAAATGTTACCTGATGATCCGGCCATTGTTTCCAGGGTTGGTTATAAACAATTTCCGGTGACTTCACTTCCAGATCTGACAACGTCATTTTCCGGTTTGGGAGCGTCTCCCAACCATTGTTGGGAATGTACCGATTATTGGCAGTGCGAATCACAAATTTGAACTCCAGCGTGTCTAGGTGGATGCTATCCGGCTCACTCGCACGTATTTTTGACAGAGGTATGGTGTATACCCAATCGCCTTCCGGATCGTGCAGATCTAATGAACCTGACTCTATGTTCCATTCGTTAAAATTGCCGGCAATAATGACGTGGTCTCCCTTTTCAGGTTTAAAACGCCCGGCGTCATGTTCCCTACTCATATCCAACCGGATTACATCCGAGTTTTTCCGATTGCATGCAAAACCAAGTGCCATTAGCAGGATGAGTAATAGTATATATGGTTTCATGATTTGTTGTTAGTTGTTCGTTGTTCGTGGTCAGTTGCTTGTTGCTGGGTTGCACTTCAACTACTGACTACAGACAACACTCTCTCACGGTTTGTTACTTATGATTTGATATAATTCCTGTTCCGGATCGGTGAAGTAGTTCCAGTGAGTGGAATATGGGACTTCGGTATCTGTGACAGCAAATCCTTGCTCCTTAAGGAGCTTTACAAACTTTCGGTTAATAAATACAGGTACATCGGTATCATCTAATCCGTGCCATATCAACCAATGGATGTCCGGATGGGCCTGTTTTATGGCAAGGATTTCATGCAGCATGTCGTTGGTATTTTCCGGCAGGAACGGACTGATAAGAGCTACATTTTTCACCTTGAACCAGGGCTTTTTAAGGAGTCCAAGAAGAGTAAAAGCTCCCTTACTCCACGCAAGCGCCGTAACATTAACCTCTTTCCGTGCGGAACCGATTAAAGAGGTTTTCAGCAGGATATGATGCAAATCTTCGCCACTGCGCACAAACCCGCTGCCGCTTCCTGAGAAATAGGGTGAAATAATATGCATCCGGTAGAAATCGCTGAACGCTTCCCATCGCCAGAATAATGTGTGACTCTGCGCCTGGTAGGTTTTCCAGTAGTCACCAGTATCATCAAAATCGACATGTAGGGCCAAAACGGCTGGTATGGTAACCCGGTCTTCACCTTTCCGACTTGTCTCTGGAGTGAACATCCGCCAGGTAGTAATGCCATTTTTAACCGGATTTTTAATTCCATATAGATGAATTCCAGTTTCGTGATGCACTTCCTGGCTCTTGTGAAGCGTATTCCAGGCTCCGTACAGGATCTGCATTTGGCCCCGTGTGGCATAAACAATAGCGGCAGAGTCATGGGTCATCATCCGGTCGAACACAGACTGGACAGCTTTAAACCGTACTTGTGCGTCCAATCCTTTATGATAAGATACCAAACTGTCCCTGATGATCTGCCGCACCCTCTGATTGACCTCCTGTTTGAAACCAATAGGAATCTGATCCCGGAAAAGAACTGCCTTATTCTGGTTTGTTACAGAAACATCCCATAACAGAAATCTGTTGCCGAGTACAGGAAGCGGTATGGAATCAGGCAGCGTATTTACTGGTCGTGGAGCCGTACTATGCAATATAGTCCCATTCCAATCTCGCCATCGCCAGGAGATGTAATGCATGGAATCGACCCGTCTCCTTGAGTCCGAATTCAGATGCAACCATGATGCGGAGTCTGCGAGTATGCACGATTGGGGAAGATCACCGAACATTGTCGGCAGTTTGGTGTTGAGGATGGTACCGGCTTGTTTTTTTGTTCGAAATGCCCGGAACAATCCCCAGGAACCATCCCTCTGTGTCACTTTATACAACATGACATTGGCTCCCCGGTGCAGATGTACAGGGATTAGTTCGTCATCGGGATGCACCGAACGGCCAATAGAATGACTTGCTATCGAATCCCCGTTTACCCAAAGAATAAAACCATCATCACTGCCAAGAGAAAGATATAAGCTTGTATCACAAGGCATTTCCACTCTCTCCGCTATATAGGCGATCTGATTATCACCACTTCTGAGCATTCTATCCAGTTGAAGGACTGAATCCTTACTTTGAAAGGGCTTCCAGATTAGCCCTGAAAGATTATTTAAAAGGCGTACTCCATTTCGTGAAAAAGATGAAGGCTGGACTGCACTTGTTTTGAAGCTAACCTGGGAAAATGTTTCACGTCTGCCAGATAAGCTGTCTGTAATAGGCTTGGTCCTGCCTAAGACATATGTCAAGGGTGGATTTGTTAATAACAGACGATAACTTTGCTCCGTTGACTCTCGTCTGCAGCCATTGACTATTATCTGGCTCATCAATAAGACAAAGATGAACCATCTCCCTTGAACGCCCACGTCTCTCATTAGGCGTCTTTTTTGATATCCTCTAAACAATTTTCACTCTCCTCCACTAATATCCTATATCACATATTAATATAGGACTGAATTAATGTTATTCCAGAGTAGATAATCTGAAATTAAATAACAAGAGAAAAATAAGTAGGGTACAATATTCGTATTACTAAACAAGATTCTTCTAATTAGTACGTATAAAGCAATATTTCGGTTTAAACCTTTCTATATCTCTATTACATCTATTTTTTAGTGTTTTAGGTCTTAAATCATTTTTACAGACTTACCCTAACTTTTCTATTTATCATTTAATCAGTGTCATCTTCCTCGTTTGAGTAATACCTCCTGCTTTTAAACTGTATATATAAACGCCACTAGTGTAATTACCAGTTAATTAATAAAGTAATATATTCTGTTTTTCCGTATTATAAAGGAAAAACACTATGAGCAAATTCATCCTGCCTGAGCTATCCAGCGAAGTCAAACACGAACTGCTTAGCTGGGCCCGATCCGGTAAAGGGGAGGCGCGATTGCGCCTGCGCGCCCAACTCA
>DATFNI010000330.1:0-3340 GCA_035266485.1 Balneolales bacterium | reverse complement strand
CTGATTGCGGCTCTCACCTTCAATAAAACGCTTCATGAAAATACCCCAACAACGTTATGAGATAATCATACCATCAATGATCAACGTTTTCACACAGCCTGGGCCAAAAGAGGACATTGAACAACCATAAACATTGTCACTATTTTTGTAATACATTATATTGAAGCATGGCAGTTAAATCGATTCTGATCGACGTAATGTGAAAAGCGCAATTAAATCAGCATGGGGAGATGGGTCTTTTTCATCGGTGCCCGGTTTATTGATCTCCAAGAAGAAAGCCATCTCCAGAATAAGCTTTGTCATATCAGCTGGATTAATCATTCTGTCAGTAATTAGTTGGGTAAACCATTACCATGTTCTCTCTGTAGTTGAGGGAGCGCTGTCGATTCTAGTTATCTTAATGGTCTGGTTCATATCAAAGCGTATTATTTCCGTCTCATTAGCCCCAAACATACTGTTATCAGTTGGAGCTTCTTATTTCACTTACCTGTTTTTAACGGGGGGGATTGAAGGATCAGGGGCATATTCGATTTTTATTTTTCCATTTGCTGCACTTTTATTTAAGGGGGCCTATTTTGGAACCCTTTGGACTTGTTTGTTTTTCATTGCTAATGCGATTTCTCTAATTGTCATGCGTTTTTTTGACATCCCTATACCTTACAGCGAATTATTACTTCAACGTATTGTTATTGTTTACATGTTCGCCGGAGGAATAGCTTATTTTTACGAGAGCTTTCGTTCCAAGCAGTATCTTCAAAAGGGTTTTGATAAAAGCAAGTTTAAGTCTTTAATAGAAAATGCATCAGATGTTGTCGCGGTCGTTGATGCTGTAGGAACGCTTGAATTCTTGAGTCCGTCTTTTGAACGTGTGTTAGGCCATTCCAAAGAAGAACTTATTAATCAAAATGCATTTCATTACATCCATAAAGATGATGCATCAGAGGTTAGCGCTGTTGTTACTAAACTAGTATTAAGACCAGGGACTACTGAAAAGGTTGAGTTTCGTTTTATGCATAAGAATCATGAATGGATTCCTATGGAAGCTTTTGGACGCTCCGTCATTGATAATGGTGCCATTAGAATCGTTGTTAATGCGCGTGATCTAACCGAACGGAAACAGATGGAGGCTAAGCTAGAGCAGCTGGCTACTAATGATGGCCTGACGAAACTTTATAATCGCACTTATTTTAATAAAAAACTGAAAGATGAAATATATCGCGCCATTCGTTTCAAAACGCCGCTCTCATTGCTGATACTAGATCTTGATCATTTCAAACATGTTAATGATACCCATGGTCATCAGGCTGGTGATAACTGTGTCGTGGCGTTAGCCAGCCTTATGAAGAACCTGTCTCGAAGTGTGGACACATGCGCCCGCTACGGTGGAGATGAGTTTGTCATTATTCTTCCTCAAACATCGATTGAAAATGCCATGGTCTTTGCCGAGCGCTTGCGGCAGAAAGTGGAAAACATGACTGTACAATATGGTGATCAGACTATTCAATATACTATTTCAATAGGCGCCAAAGTACTGAGTCTGACAGAGGAAAATTCAGCTGAAGAGTTGTTGAAAGGTGCCGACATTGCCCTTTATAAGGCGAAACAGAGAGGACGAAATTGTGCGGTATCATATTCCATAGGTGATCCATCATCAGGATCGCTCGCTTAATCATTTAATGTAATCATACCTGCCTAGCTTTGGTCGTTAGTAGCAGTTCGCTCAGTGTCCGCTTTCGGCGGTGATCTCAAACGGTGGAAGCAGTCACTCGGATTCTAAATATTGTAGTTAAGAAACGACAAAGCCGAGGGCGTTAGCTCCTCGGCTTTGTCTTAATAAGCGGCCCGGCAGCATACTGAAGGGAGGGGAAGGGAAGGGGTTATCAGTACGCTGTTGTTCCGGGCCTAACCGTGACAAATGTGTTGCCTCGGTATCTGCAGTCAACCACATCATGCAGGTGACTTTGTAACTGTTGGCTGCACAGTAACGCACAATTAAACGAATTCAAAACAATTCTTTGCCCGTCTAACATGCGAAAAAGCGCGATTTGTAGAAAGTATCTTCCCCTTCAACACTGCAAAGGTTAACGAATCTTTTCGAATGCTAACACGCAAATATTGTAAGGTTATGTTACACCCTTCGAACGGATGCTGCAACAGGTGCAAAACTGTGCCGGTGAATCTCGCAAGGGCCATGTTCACGCAGGGAATCCATGTGCTCCTTGGTACCGTAACCTTTATGCCTGGAGAAGGCATAGGCCGGATGGCGATAATCGAGATATCGCATCAATCTGTCACGCACCACCTTGGCCATGATTGAAGCCGCCGCGATCTCCTGTACCTTGTCATCACCGCCAATGATAGCGGATACGGGCATCGGCATCTCCGGGCAACGATTGCCATCAACCACCACCTCGGTCGGCCGGACTTGCAACCCATCAACTGCCCGGCGCATGGCGAACATGGTGGCATGCAGGATATTAAGTCGGTCGATCTCATCCACCGATGCCTGCGCTACGGCATAGGCCACTGCATGCTTGCGAATATGGTGATAGAGCTTCAGCCGCTTCTTTTCGGCAACCCTCTTGGAATCACGATACTGCCCCAGATAGGGATCATCCGGTGCAAGAATCACTGCCGCCGTCACCACCGGCCCCGCCAGCGGCCCCCGCCCCACTTCATCGACCCCCGCAAGGATTGTTTTCATCCGTAAAACAGATCCTTGTATTTTACTTGAATCGTTTCGCAAAAGCGTGGTTTTGCTCCACTTACGGCCTGCGCGTTCGCTTGGCCGCCGCCCAAGGTGAATTGCACAAGTGCAAGAGAAGGCACCCTGGGGTGCATCCATGGGCGGTATGTGTGCTCCTTATCCACGTAGCGGAGCAGCGAACTGCTTGTCGATTGCCGCGACAATGGCGGCAGAGACGCCATCGGAATCTTCCTGTGTCAGGGTCCGTTTCGGATCCTGAAGGGTAAAGCGTATACCGAGACTCACCTTACCCTCGGGAACACCCTGACCGATATAACGATCGAAGACGCGCGCATCGGAGAGCAGTTTGCCGCCAGCTTTACGAACAGCCTGCAAAATCGCTTCCACCTTGTCTGATCGATCGAACAAAAAGACCAGGTCGCGTTCCACGCCGGGAAACTCCGGCAGCGGCTGGAACTTCGCTTTTTTTCCGGTAGGCAGTGCATCGAGATTGATCTCGGCGACAAAGATCGGAAGATCGATGTCGTAGTGGTCAGCAATGGCCGCGTCGACCTTACCCAGACGTCCGGCTACTGACTTGCCGATAAATATCTCGGCAGACTGGCCTGTCTGTAGCCCCTGAATATCATCATT
>DATFNI010000329.1:0-8369 GCA_035266485.1 Balneolales bacterium | reverse complement strand
TCTGATCTACGGTAATAATCCCCGACTCAAGCGAAGTTTAAATTCTTCCACACGTTCCGATATGTCTGCCAGGGTCTTCGACGCAAATCGTGCTTTCAGATCGTTTCTAACCTTTTCCCAATGTTCGTGCATCGGACACGGTTTTGCCACACCACAACCGGGCAATCCCAGGATACACTCGGTAAAAAGCTCAGGACCGTCAATGGCCAGTATGATATCCAAAAGGGTTAAATCTGACGGATTACGCGCTAATCTTACCCCGCCGCGCGGCCCGCGCAACGACTCCAGAATCCCCTTCTCCGTAAGAGTCTGCAGAATCTTGGTCAGGAAGTGAAAAGAAATATTCAGTTGCTTACTAATTTCTTTAATCGACACATAATCACTAGAATTTTTTCTGGAAATATAGAGTGTTGCCAGAATCGCGTAACTGCAAGCTTTTGATAGTACCATGTTGTTATGGGCAATTAATATTCGATATGAATATATACATACCTTTTTGTCTTGTAAAAAATATCACACGATTTAATATAATCTAATTCTATAAGATCTCCACTACCGTTTTATCGCCTTTGCGTTGTGGTTAGTATTCATAAGCAGTATTTTTATAATTCTGAATAGTATTTCCTAAACATAATCGATGCTTTTCTATGTTACACACATTTATGCTGTTTATGGCTAACGGACAGGGTGGCAGTGGAGGAATGGTCAGCCTTCTTTTCATGGCTGCTATTTTCGCTGTCTTTTATTTATTCATTATCCGGCCTCAAACCAAGCGCCAGAAAGATATACAGCAAAAAATTTCAGGCCTTAAGAAGGGTGACAAGGTCGTCACCAACGGAGGAATTGTAGGTACGGTTAATAATATTGATGACGATTCGTTATTGGTAGAGGTTGACACAAATGTCAAGGTTCGTTTTATGAAGAACTCTATTGTTGATGTCAATCCGCAGAAAAAGAACGATAAAAAATCTTAAACCGTTACCGCAACTCACAATTCATTAGCGGGATGGGTGAAATTCATTTTGATAGTATAGAATCGGCAATTGAAGCCATAAAAGGTGGTGAAATCGTCATCGTTGTCGACGATGAAGATCGTGAAAATGAAGGCGATTTTGTCATGGCTGCCGAAAAAGTAACCCCGCAGACCATCAACCTGATGGCCACTCACGGGAGGGGATTGATTTGCACTCCCATCACCCGCCAGCGTGCTTTTGAGCTCAAGTTCGACCGGATGGTTGAACATAATACCGAATCGCATGAGACGGCGTTTACCATCTCCATCGATTTTCGTCATGAAACAACAACGGGTATTTCTGCGGCCGACCGCGCCAAAACGGTAAAAGCGATCATAAGTTCGCGCGCCCGTCCGGACGATTTCCGCCGACCGGGCCACATCTTCCCTCTTATTGCCATGGAAGGTGGCGTCTTGCGGCGCGCAGGCCATACCGAAGCTGCCATAGACCTGGCGAGAATTGCCGGGATGCAGCCGGCTGGCGTTATCTGCGAGATTATGAATGCAGATGGAGACATGGCGCGGACACCTGAACTCTATGAAATCGCCCGGCAATTTGGGATGAAATTCATAACCATCAAGGATCTCATTGCCTACCGCATGGCAAATGAATCTCTTGTTCAGGAGATTATTCAGGTTGAATTGCCAACTATTTACGGGAAATTCCGCCTTCACGCTTTCGAAGAGAAACTTTCCGGTGCGAATCATCTGGCTCTTGTGAAGGGAACGTGGAAAAAGAAAGAACCAATCCTGGTTCGCGTCCACTCATCATGCATAACCGGCGATATTTTTGGTTCCAAAAGATGCGACTGCGGACAGCAACTGCATGCCGCACTTCGCCTGATTGAAAAGGAAGGCCGGGGAGTCCTCTTATATATGAACCAGGAGGGTCGTGGCATTGGGTTGATGAATAAACTCAAAGCATACAAGCTACAGGAACAGGGCCTGGATACCATAGAAGCGAATGAGGCCCTTGGATTCAAATCCGACCAACGTGACTATGGTGTCGGTGCGCAGATTCTCCGGAAACTGGGTGCTACCCAGTTGCGTCTCATGACTAACAACCCAACCAAACGTGTCGGCCTTGAAGGTTACGGACTCAATCTTGTTGAAAGGGTTCCAATTGAAATACGCCCCTTCCCTGAAAACGAACGTTACCTTCGAACAAAACGTGATCGCATGGGTCATGAACTTCATCATATCGATCCGCATACTCCTGACTTCCTGCAATCGATCATCACAAATGAAGACGAATCACCGGAATAAGGCGCTTATCAAAACGTGACCCTCATTCCTGCTTTCCAACTACTGATTCATGTCCAACCCGCCAAAACGACTGGAACGGATTGCCTCGTACTTCGAACAACTCGATGAGCAATCCAGAAGAGAACGTCTCATCGCTTTTGCAGAGCAGTCGGACAAATGGCTTCCCCGGCCTGACGACAAAATCTTATACCAGGATATCCGTAAGGATGAAGAATGCCTGGATGAGGTGGGGGTTTTTATAGCGGATGATGGAGAGGGACTTGTCTGGCGCATGCAATACGGAAAAGACGTACAGATACTGACTCGCGCCATTGGAACGATACTATCTGACGGGTTGAATCATGCAAAACCTGAAGAAGTGATCTCCCTGCCCGCTGATGTCATCCATCAAATCATAGGTCAGCAATTGTTTAGAAACCGTAGTCAAAGTATTTATTATATCTTTAACCGGATTAAGCAGGCTATGAAACGATACCTGGAAGAAACTAACTCTGGGAGATAGCATCCATGAATGCCCGCCAGGGCAGCTTAATACAGGGGATCCTGCCGGGATAATTGCTCATCTCATCAAAAACACCAAGCTCACGAATCAATTGCGGTGCATTATGATCGTCACCTGACGTTTCCACGTCATCCAGCCATGTTATAAACGAACCGGCAACTCCCCGGGCCTCATCCAGTGGCCGGCCTGTCAAAACATCAGACAAAATGGATGCGGACGATTTTACGAGCATGCAGCCCTTTGCGTGCCAGCCGAATTCAATAATCTTCCCGGTTTCATCCATTCTGAACTGCAAATGGATTTCATCTCCACATAAATTATTCCTGCGTTTTGCATCAAAATCCGGGCGATCCAGGAGCTGGTTCGCCACAGGATTTCGATAATGCTGCATGAGAATATGAGAAGAGCGGTCCTGCATAACTGCAGAATACTAAATAGTTATCAATCGGTCCCAACATGTCGGGATTGGGCCGTTTCCGGCGAACCCTCGGGTGTCTCTGAGTCTTTAGTCCAGGCCATTAGGCTCTTGTTAAAGATCAGGATGATCAACACGGCAATCGTAATGGATGAGTCTGCCATATTGAATATGTACGGAAAAACAGGATGGCCGTCGATCGTCAACGTGAAATGAATAAAATCGACGACATGTCCGTTCAGAATACCGCCGGTACCATTTATCCATCCCATAATAACACGGTCGACGATATTACCCAGTGCTCCGCCAATAATCATGCCCAGGCATATCATCATCCCGCGGCTGGCTTTGCTGGCAATACGTGTTGTATAGATCAGAATACCGGTCACCGCAATAATAGAAACCAGGCTCACTGCCGGTGTCGGCAGCCAGTCGATACCCATGGCCATTCCTGGATTTAATGTGTAATTAAATGCCAGCCATCCCGGAATGATCGTAAAATTATGCAGGGCAAAATGCGTCCTGATGATGTACTTAGTGGTCTGGTCCACCAAGATCACGATAAATACAGTGATCCAGAACACAGATAATTTTGCCGGGGTATTTTGGGGAATATCTTCCGAAACCGGTTCTATGGTTACCTCCTCTTCAGTTTGGCTTCAATACTGATTTGGGTATGAGGCACCGCTTCCAACCGGCCTTTAGATATTTTTTTGCCCGTCACCTTGCAGATTCCATATGTTTTATTGTCGATACGCTCTAATGCGGCATCAAGATATTTTATGAATTTCCGTGTACGGTTATACAGCATATACGTCTTTTCCCGTTCTTGCGCATCCGTTCCGGCATCCGCCATATGAAACGAATAGGCCGAATCATCAGAGGCGTTCTCCATGCTTTCTTTCAGCGATTCCTGAAGCATATCAAGATCCTGCTCCGCCTCGTCGCGCTTTTTCAGGATGATCTGGCGAAAATACTCCAGTTCTTCATCGCTGTAGGGCGTAACACGTTCCTGATTATTTTCTTGCTCGTCTTTTTCTTTATCGTTTTTCGATACTTCCATATTGTCACCCCTAAAAATTAGGTTTTCTTTTAATGGCTATGGTACACTCGGACCCATTGATGTCCCACTTTTTGGTATAATCGTAAACTTCGTGTGAATTGAGCCGCTCTATTGCAACGGCGAGAATTTCTGAACTAATATAGTCTTTTTGATTATCGACGGCTTCAAGGAGTTCGTTATCTCCTTCAAATGCCACTTCAATCCGATCTGTTACATCAAAATCGGCTTCTTTACGCATGTTCTGAACCCGATTGATAAATTCGCGGGCCAAACCTTCATCCCTGAGCTCCGGTGACAATTCCGTATCTACAGCCACGGTAAGGCCACTTTCCGTTTCGACCGACCAACCATGAAGGCCGCTGCGCATAATCTCCAAATCATCATCCGTAAGTCGAACAGGTTCGTGGTCTCCAATATTCAAATGGATAACGCCCTCTTTTTCGAACTCGCTTATCTCATCGGCGGTTAAGTTTTTAATTGCAGGGACCAGTTTCTTCATTTTTGATCCCATCTTCTTCCCCAAAACGGGGAAATTGGGTTTCGCTGTCTTTTCGACAATCCCCGTATCATCCTTAACATATTCGATATTCTTGACATTCACCTCATCTAATATGATATCTTTAACGGATTCAATGGCCTGCCTTTCCTCGTCTTCATAGAGCGGCAGAATGATACGCAACAGCGGTTGACGAACATTAATTCCGATCTTATTTCGTATCCGCAATACCATCGATGAGATGATCCGGGCCAGTTCCATCCGGTGCTCGAGCTGCTTGTTGATTGCCGTCTCTTCCACCGTCGGATAAAAAGACAGGTGTACGGATTCTTCGTCCTTCCCGGTGACATCATTCAATCGCTGGAATAACCATTCACTGATAAAAGGCGCTACCGGTGCCATCAGTTTCGTGATCGCCATCAGGCATTCGTATAGCGTCTGGTAGGCAGCCGTCTTGTCCAGAGATTTGCCTTCTTTCCAAAAACGCCGGCGATTCCGGCGTACATACCAGTTGCTCAGTTCTTCGACAATCTTCTCAACCTCGCGCACCGCCTTCGTCGGCTCGTAATCGTCGAGAAACACATCTACTTTTTTGATTGTGGTGAAGAGCCGGGAGATGATCCATCGGTCCATTTCGGCCCTGTCGGCATAAGGAATGGGCTGACCGGCATAGGTGAACTTGTCGATATTCGCATACATCGCAAAGAATGAATACGTATTGACAACCGTATTGAAAAAACGACGCTGGATATCGCTGAGCCCTTCTTCACTGAATTTCAGATTTTCCCAGGGTGATGAGTTGCTCATCATATACCAGCGCACTGTATCAGCGCCGAATTTCTGGATCACTTCGAACGGATCGACCGTATTTCCTCTCGACTTGCTCATTTTCTCGCCATTAGCATCGAGCACAAGACCGTTCGAGACCACATTCATAAAGGCAGGCCCCTCGAAAAGCATTGATCCCAACGCGTGAAGCGTATAGAACCATCCACGGGTCTGATCCACACCCTCGGCTATAAAATCAGCCGGGAAATGCTCGTTAAAACTTTCCTTATTTTCAAAAGGATAATGGCGCTGGGCAAACGGCATCGAGCCGGAATCGAACCAGACATCCAGTAAATCGGGAATACGGCGCATGGTGCCGCCGTCCGGTGCCGGCCATGTTAGTTCATCGATATAGGGCCGGTGAAGATCCAGTTCGTCTTCTTTGGGTATCCCGGCTTTTTTACGCAGTTCGGCAACACTACCAATACATTCAACATATTCGGGATCTTTATCGCTAACCCAGATCGGAATAGGAGTTCCCCAATAACGCTGTCTTGAAATGGCCCAATCGACGTTATTTTCGAGCCACGCTCCAAATCGGCCCGTTCCGGTACTCTCAGGCTTCCAGTTGATCTTCCGGTTGATATCAACCATCCGGTCGCGAACAGCAGTAGTTCGGATAAACCACGACTCGACCGGGTACGACATCAACGGGGTTCCCTTGCGCCAGTCGTGCGGATAATTATGGAGATAGGTCAGGTGCTTATACACCAGACCGCGTTCCTTCAGATTCCTGGTGATATTTTTGTCGGCATCCTTAAACCACTGACCGGCGAAATCATTGATCTCAGGGGTGAAACAACCATCGCGATCAACCGGGTTGAACATTGGAATATTATTTGCCTTTCCGGCCTCGTAGTCGTCTGCACCAAAAGCCGGAGCGGTATGAACGATGCCCGTACCATCTTCAAGCGTAACGAAGTCAGCGCTTATCACACGCCATGCTTCATCCTGGTTGAACTCACGAAGCGCATAGTCAAAGATCGGATTGTAAGTAAGGCCGAGCAGTTCCTTACCCTTCAGCTCGCGTATGATCTCATATTCCTCATCGATAACCGCACCAATCCGTTGCTTAGCAAGGATCAGAACCTCACCCGATTCTTTCAAACGGATGTAGGCGTAATCAAAATTTTTGTGGACGGTAAGAGCCATATTCGAGATAAGCGTCCACGGAGTCGTCGTCCAGGCAAGCAAGTAGGTATTTTCTTCCCCGCGAACCGGGAATTTTATAAAAATTGATGGATCCTGAACCTCTTTGTAACCAAGGCTTACTTCATGCGAACTCAATACAGTCCCGCTACCCGGCGAATACCATTGGATTTTATACCCTTTGTAGAGCAGGTCTTTTTCAAAAAGCGTCTTGATCGCCCACCACACCGATTCGATGTAATCATTTTCGAAGGTGACATACGGATGTTCCAGATCTACCCAATACCCCATCCGTGTGGTAAGTTGATCCCATAAGTCCTTGTACTTCAGTACACTATCGCGACATTTCCTGTTGTACTCTGCAACACCATATTCTTCAACCTGCGAACGTCCCTGCAGGCCGAGTTCTTTTTCTACTTCAATCTCAACAGGCAGTCCATGGGTATCCCAGCCCGCTTTTCTCTCTACCTTGAATCCTTTCAGCGTTCGATAACGGCAGAACAAATCCTTGACCGTCCGCGAGAGTACATGGTGTATCCCCGGTTTCCCATTGGCGGTTGGCGGCCCCTCATAAAAAGTAAATGGAATGCCATCTTCACGTGTTGAAATACTTTTTTCAAAGATTTTTTGCGCACGCCACCAATTAAGGATTTCTACCTCTGCTTTTGGGTATGTAATCTGTTTAACTTCTGAGAATTTTTTTTCCATAAAATGACGGTGGATCGAATCGTCGATTTGTAAGCTTCAAATATACGAAAAATAGGCAATGGTCCCGACATGAATCATGTAATTGAGATTTGAACCATTTTCAATCAATATTGATTTTAAGTTTGAGAATCTTTTCCGAACTTTCGCATTCATGATGAATATTAATGTCAAAATTGCGCAAAATAGAAAACCTCATTTTAATATCCACTATCTTTCAGGATTTATGAGTGATTAACTTATGTCACTTTTTTGCCCTCGCCGGCTTAAACAAAACCTGATCTTAACCGATAGAGATATAACTATCCATTAATGCAATTGGTTATGACAACTGATATTAAACCAGCTATACCCATACGGACGATCACCGAGAAACACCCTTATTCCATTTGCTTTGTGTGTTTGGGAAATATTTGCCGTAGTCCGACGGCGGAAGGAGTTATGCAACACCTGGTGACAAAAGCAGGACTTCAGTCTTATTTCCATATCGATTCGGCCGGTACCGCCAGCTACCATATAGGAGAACTTCCCGATTCTAAAAGCCGGGAGGTTGCGGGCCAGCATAACGTTATTTTACGTTCCAGGGCACGGCAACTCCGGTCTGACGACTTAAGTGAATTCGATCTGATCCTTGCCATGGACCATGAAAACTATAGTGATATCCTGGCTTTGGATCGCAAGAATCTTTTTTCTGATAAGGTAGCGCTTCTGCGTTCATTCGATCCATATCCAAATCATATGGCCGTTCCCGATCCTTATTATGGCGGACTCGATGGATTCGAAAAAGTCTATGAAATCATCCGGCGCAGTTGTTCCGAACTTCTGGAGGTCCTTGAGACACACATCGAATTCGAATCGTAAAATAAAATGCTTTAAGCATAATCTCCGGTTGACCTTCGTAGTAAGTGCCCCGGCAAAGAGTACCCTTTTACG
>DATFNI010000328.1:0-10220 GCA_035266485.1 Balneolales bacterium | reverse complement strand
GCTTCGCTCCAGTGAACCGATATATTGTACTATCTCGGGATACGTCAACTGGGAGACGTCGCTGCTGGTCCGTGCAAGATCGAGAGGCATCACGTTCAGGGTAGTGTCGCGGGTATCGAATTGAACAAGCTTGTATCCGTCACTGCTGTAATCGCGTTCGAACCCCCGCACAAGCTTCCATTTTTTGCTTTTAGGCTGCCATTCGATGCGCGATGCGTTCAGTGTCTGGACGATATTACCATCCTTAAACCGAAAAAACTGAACCTTATATCCTACCTTTTCCTTCGGATCAAAATAGTTTACCAGCATGATGGAATGGGGAGATTCCTGCCGGTAGACCTTGCTGCGGTCTATTTTCTCCGACTGGTCTCCCAGGTATTTCTGTTCGAACTTCATTCGGATAGCATTGGATTTCGGCACGATAAATCCATCGAAGTAACTCACCACGATACACGCAAAAAATCCAAATATCAGATAAGGGATGGCAAGCCGGTATAAACTGATCCCGGCAGCTTTTATGGCCACGATTTCGAAGCGATCCGACATCTGTCCGGTCAGCAGCAGGGTCGCTAATAATACAGCCACCGGGGTCACGAGACGTATAATCTCTGGAATATAATTCAGATAATAGATCTCAATGACCTGAACAATAGTGGCGCCATGATTGGTGAAATCATCACTTCTCTGGGAAAAATCGATAACGACGTATATAAAAATGAGAACTGCCACCAGAAAAATAGTGATGACAAAAAGCCGAAAAATGATATATCGGTCCAGTTTTTTCAATACTGTTATTTCTTTGATTTTCGCGGAAGCAAGTGGTCACGCCAGATCTTTATAGTAAGCAGAATCCCGATAATTGTCAGGAGTATATTTCCCGCCCACATTGACGTAAAGGGGGTAATGATCATGCGATCAGCCAGTTTTTCACCTTCAATAAGGCTGGTCCAGTAAAAAGTAAAGATAATGGCGCAGATCAGGGCAGCATATCCGATATTACCCTTCCGGGTAAGCATTCCTATCGGTGCACCTATCAGCATGAATATGATGCAGCCAAACGGGATGGAAATCTTCTTGTGAACTTCCACAAGGTATTCTTCTATGCGCTGTTCACGCCATTGCAGATTGAGCTCCATGTTCTCATAACTGAGCAGCTTATGTCGCAATTTTTCCACGGCAAGTTCCGAGGTTAATTGCTGTTCCTTCGCAAGAGGTAAATGATTCAGTGTAACAAACCGGCTTTTATAAGCCGGTACTTCAGCCACCCGTGCCGATTGACTTTTGGGGTTGGAGTTGACATTCTTTAGCGGAATCAAAGGCTTGGTATGCTCATTAACCGTAGTTTTGAGGAAGGGGGTAACGGCTGAATTCTGTTCATTATATGCGAGTCTCTTTCTTTTCATCTCCGCTTTGAGTGTATCGATAACAGCCATCATAGCCTGGGCACTCATCGTGCGGTCGTCACGGGAGTACCGGTCCGGGTTGGAACGGGAGAAGGCCAGTTCCGAAAGGTCAAAGCTGATACGGTATCGCTTAAATGCGGTGCGGTCGGCATTGAAATCGGGGCTGTATTCCCCGGACATATATTTCAGAAGATAGCCGTCGGTTAAATAGAGGGTGAGGGTTTGGTTATCTTTTTCACTTTTTAGGTATCCCGTTTTCGCCTTGATGATTGCAAAATCCCGTTTTTCGGTCTGATCCTGAAAGAGAGTGACATCAAACAGAGAGTCATTTCCATCGCTCATATGTTTGACGTAAAACGTATAGCCCTTGATCCCATCGTAAAAAACATTTGGTTTCAAATCAAAACCTGGTTTCTTTAAACGTATGTCAATAAATAGGGCACGTGCCCGGTAATTTGCATTTGGGAGTACGTAATTGGAAAACCATCCGAGTGCCAGGGCCATCAGGATGGAAAGAAACAAGGTCGGGACCATCATTCGCAACGGATTTACCCCGGCTGCTTTTAGGGCGGTTAACTCATTAAGTTCCGAAAAACGTCCGTATGCCATCAATGCAGCTATTAAGACTGCCATCGGAACGGCGAGAACAACCATATAAGCAAGATTTGAGAAAATAAGCTCAAGTATGATATTCCATGGTATCCCTTTGCCCACTATCTTATCCAGGTACAGGATGAGGAACTGCATCAAAAGCAGAAACATGATAGTTAGAAACACAAAGATGAACGGACCTATATGTCGCTTAACCACATCCCGTTGTATGGGTGTCATTCCTGGATACATTTATCGTTTTTGGCTTGCTGTGGATTGGTTATTCCCATTATCATTAACCAGTGCCTGAATTAATCCGGTATTGGTAAAAAAACGGGGTGAACTGGGAAGATCAAAGTTTAAAAATATACTGAAAAACATTATAATCGAGATCAAGTAACAGGGCGGCTCCACCCCAAAACCGGGCCTCTTCTGCAAGTATTCACACATAACCCTAATCGCCTATAAAGGACAGTTACCATTGTAACCGATTAAAGAAACCGGATCTGCCGCGGCGGATAATCCGGATAACGTTGAATATAGGGCAAGTGCGAACAGTTTTCAGTAACGGTCTGTTTTTAGCCGTATTTTTATTGTCGTTGGTTTTTGTGCTTGGTACCTGCGAGAGTGCATCTGCCCAGTTATTGGGACCTGCCCATCCGCAGAAGAAAGAGCAAAAGAAACAGCAGAATCAGAAAGAACAGGAAGCCGATACGCTTACCATCCCTGATTCTCTGTACTTTCCAAGCCCTAAGGGATCGTATAACGCAGTCCCCTTTCCAAGACAACGCTCGGGACTCATCCAGTTGTCACTGGATGACAACAAGACGGTAATCGTACGTGATTCATCCGGCAACTATGTTGTCCAGCAGCAGATTGCTGGTATGCCTGCGACGGCTCCAACCGTTTATACCGCTTCTGACTTCAAAAAAAGAAGCCTGAAGAACGCCCTGAAAGATAACTGGACACAACTTGTCAAAGAAGCGAACCTGAAGCAGGAGATACAAAAAGGTCTGCTGGATTTCAAGATTAATATTCCGGGAGGGAAGAAATCGGCATTTACTACCATATTTGGCAAGCCCGAGGTTAACCTGAGTGTTACAGGGACGGCCAATATGAATATCGGTGCGTCGATCACAAAAACTGCCGACCCATCGCTTCCACCCGACCAGCAGAAACGTGTTGATCCTACCTTCAACCAGAATCTGAAGCTGAATATCCAGGGTTCCATCGGTGATAAACTGAAAATCAATACCGACTGGGATACGGAACGGCCCTTTGACTATCAGAACAGGTTAAAGATTCAATACCAGGGATATGAAGACGAAATTCTGAAGTCAATACAACTCGGTAATGTTTCTATGGAGACCGGCAATTCCCTGATCCGTGGCGGTGGTGCCCTTTTTGGGATCAAATCTGAGGCAAAAATAGGACCGCTGAAAGTAACGACCGTTCTGTCGCAACAACAGGGTAAAGGAAATACCCAGACGATCACAGGAGGGTCACAGGAACAGCAGATTGATATACGGCCGGCGGACTACGAGGATAACAAGCATTTCTTTGTGGATCCCTATTCCCTCGAGAATTTCGAATCGGCAGTCTCCAACCCACAGATCCAGACCGCACTTTACAATTTTAACAACATTAAAGTCTATAAGCTTGATGTCGGCCGCGAGAATGTCACCGATGTGCAGCCTGGGGTGGCCATAGTCGAACTCGGGGATTATAAGAATTCTGTTACCGGGGAGTATAATCCGCCGGACCAGGCTTACGGTAATCTCCCCCAAAAGGTACTGGATCAGGTTAGAAGTTCGAATATTGATACTCTTGACGTCTCAAGCCTGGCCCAGGAGCTGGGCATCAAGCAGGATCGCGACATCGTGAAAGGAACGTGGATCGAACTGCAGGAAGGTCAGGATTACACGGTCAATCGAGGACTTGGCATCATCTCGCTGACAAACGCGCTGACATCGAACGAGGCTCTTGCTATCGCCTTCGACTATTCGGAAGGCGGGCGCAGCCATACCGTTGGCGACGTACAGACACTGGGGCAATCGGTCAAGATTCTGAAGTTGATACGCCAGCCGAATATAACAAGCGAATCGAGCACGTGGGATCTCACGCTGCGGAACATTTATTCCCTTGGACCAACTAACCTGACACAGGATGGGCTCGATGTCGGTGTGTATTATACCGGTCAGAATACGGACTCACCGAGCCTGCCACAGTTCAACTCGACTCTTCTGACGGATCTTGGACTCGACCGCGTCAACCAGGCCGGCCAGGTTAAACCCGACAATATGATTGACTTTATCCCACCGGTGATGGACGCCGTTCAGGGGAAAATCATGTTTCCGTACCTGGAACCTTTTGGTAAGCATATCGATAAGCTGATTGATGATAATAAATCAATCAGCAATAAACAGGAGTTTAAAGCCAACCTGGCATTTGATACCCTGTATGCCGAGCCCCAGTCCATTGCGGCGCAGGATTCAAAGAACAGTAGTTACGAGATAAAGGGTACGGCCAAAGGCGGGGCCTCGGACACGTATAACCTGGGTATTGCACTTGTCGAGGGGTCCGTTAAAGTATATGCGAACGGAACGTTGCTGACCGAAGGGGTGGATTACAATGTCGACTATTCGATTGGTACCATTGTGATTACGAATAAGCGGTACCTGGCTTCGGGCCAGCAGATACGCATTGAATATGAGAGTAACCAGATCCTCCAGATACAGCAAACCACCTTCACGGGCATTCGGGCGGAGTACGATCTGTCTAATAATATCCAGATTGGCGGGACCTACTTTCGATTAAAGGATAAGCCGCTTACGGATAAGATTCGTATCGGTGACGAACCGATCAACAACGCGATGCTGGGACTGGACGCCCATGCCAAGTTCAATGCCCCGTGGCTGACCCGTGCCATCGACCATATTCCGCTTCTTCAGACAAAGGCGCCGTCCAGTATTTCATTCAGCGGTGAGTGGGCAGAACTGGATCCGGGAGTGGCTCAGACCAACGCCGTGAGTGCCGCCATCAAACAGGGTAACCTTCAGCCCGATGAGAAGAAAGGGTTATCGTACATCGATGATTTTGAAGGCTCAAAAACAAGCTTCAGCCTGTTATCTCCCGGTCGTTGGCATTTGGCTGCCGCACCGGCCGCAATTCCGGGATACGATGCCAATTTGGACAATCCGAGCGAGACACTTCAGGATAAAGTCAACCGGTCGGACTTAAGGGGACAGTTTTCATGGTATATGCTGCCATTGAATGTGTCGTCTATCCTCGGGATTCCCAGGGACAGGGTGACCAGCATCGTAAAGGTTCAGGATGTCTTTCCCGGCAGACAGACCTTGCCCCAGGAAAATACCATACAACCTCTCGATATTTATTATGATCCGCAGAACAGGGGGCCTTATAACTACAACATGAATTTGAAGAATATCACCCAAAATGACCCGCAGAAAATGTGGGGTGGTATGACGACAGCTCTTCCGGATGGTATTCAGAATCTGAACCTGAATAATTATGAGTTTATCGAGTTCTGGGTTCAGCCTATCCTTCCCAAAAAGTTTCGGGATAATGGTCCCGATCAGCCATCTGATGTGGTTCAGGATTATAACGGTAAGCTTTTGGTAGACGTGGGGACCGTTTCGGAAGATGTGATTCCCAACTATACCTCAAATAACGAAGACGGACTGAGGCAATTAGGATGCGACGGCCTGGTTAAGGACCAGACCGGGCGATCGTACGTACTGAATTCGCAGGCAACGTACGACGGCCAGTTTTCGACGAAAAGTCAGGCTGAAGAGGATGTGGGTTTGGACGGGATACCAGACGCAAGTGGGGCGAATGGGTGTCCGGGCAAAAATGAACAGGCGTTGTTTGCGAATTTCCTGGACTATATGAAACAAGCCTATGGAGCAGATTCTCCACAATATAAGGCGGCTTTAGCCGACCCGTCCAATGATGACTATGATTACTTCGGGGAGTCCAAATTGCGCCAGGAATATGGCACAAGCAGCATTCAGCCTTATTTCTGGAGGATGTACGGATACGACGACGGAAACTCGCCCCCGCCGACCAGCGACAAACGCGCCATAACCAACCGGCCGGATGCGGAAGGTCTGGTGATTCCGAGTGTGCCCAACTACCGTGATTCGTATTATGAATATCAGGTCAATCTGGACCCGGCCGATCCAAATTCACTGGACCCGGGACAGAATTTTGTGGTGGACCGGGTAGAGGATCAAAGTCACCCCGGGGACTACTGGTATCAGGTTCGTATTCCTTTGGACGAATTCAAAAGAAAGTTCGGCGACATCCAGGATCTCCAGACGGTGACCCACATCAGGGTATGGATGACGGGCTATAAACAGCCATTCACGTTACGCTTTGCAACGCTGGAGCTTGTAGGGAACCAGTGGCGCAAGGCCGATCAGATCGGGAATCAAAGCAATACCAGTACCTCATTTGAAGTATCGACCGTTAATGTCGAGGAGAACTCATCGCGCACACCGGTTCCCTATCGTGAGCCGCCGGGCACTATTCGCGCTTTGAACAGGACGCAACAGGGTAATATTCTGGCCAACGAACAATCTCTGGTGATGCGCGTAAGGGATCTGCGACAGGGGGATCTGAGAATGATCAGGCGGAATTATCCGTCCGCGTTGAACCTGCTCAACTACTCGCACCTGCGAATGTTCGTGCATGGCGAGGGATATCGATCGCGGAAAAACCTGGAGTTGGTGCTCCGGTTGGGACGGGATCTTCAGAATGATTATTACGAATACCGGCAACCGATTACCCCGACCGATACCACTCTGTTCCGGGGCGAGACGGGCAAACAATCGGATGCGATCATGCAAAAACAGGCAAATGAAATCTGGCTTCCGGATCAGAATAGTGTAAACCTGGTCCTTTCCGCTCTCAACCAGATCAAGCAGTTGCGCAACCAGGTCGGCGCTGACCCGAATGCCTTATATCAGGATTCGACGATAGCCGAAGAACTTGGCGCCCCGCCCGGAACAATAATCGGGGTTAAAGGGAATCCATCATTGCAGAAAATTACCGAGATAGGAATGGGTATCGAAAATCCGTTACAACTGGCACCGAACGGGGAGACCGTCCGGTCGGATGTGGGGGTGCCGTCACTTAATGGCGAGTTGTGGGTCAACGAATTACGGGTGTCGGGCTATGATAACAAGAAAGGGTGGGCCGCCAATGCACACATGAATGTTCAACTGGCTGATTTTGCTCAAATTGACGGAACATTAAACCGAACGACTGATGGATTCGGACAGCTCGATTCTCATCTTGGGCAGCGCAACTATTCAAACAGCACATCCTATAATCTCAATACGACAGTCAATCTACATAAGTTGTTTCCGGAACGATCCGGATGGTATTTCCCGGTGAGTCTGAATATTCAGAAAAGCATAAGCACTCCGCGCTATCTGCCTCGTGAGGGTGATGTACGGCTCAGTGATTTCAAACAGGCCGTCGAGCGGCGTAAGATACCGCAGGCTCAAAAAGACAGTATCATCAACCAGGAGGTTGTACAAAGTCAAACGTACAACCAGAGTTACTCGATCAATGCCAGTAATATCTCCAAGAAAAATTCGAAGTCGAAGTTTTTACAGTACACGCTGGATAAAACGCAACTGAGCTACGTGTACAATGCTGCCAATAGCCACAGTCCGACCGTGGAGCATGAGAAGGACTGGAACTACAATTTCGGCATCAATTACAATCTGAATTTTAACCGGGTCGGGTTATTTCAACCGTTTGGTTTTCTTGGCAGGGTGCCTCTTCTGAATACGCTGGCTGGATTACGACTTGGATATATGCCCTCGTCCATTTCAACATCTGCTTCGCTCGCCCGGCGATATAGTGAAAACCAGCAACGATCATTTATTGATCAGCCGGGAAACTTCAGTCAGATACACACCTTTGACTATCGGTCCCAATTTGCGCTCACCTATAATCTGATGCCGTCGATCCCCATAAATTTCTCCAGCAGTACGAGTTTTAACCTGGCAGACATGGGGCAGACACCCGATCCGTATGACACGACACGTTACCGGATTGTTCCGACTTTTGATGTGCTGAAAAATATCGTAAAGGGGGACAGTGTAAAACCGCGCAGATCCAATTATCAGGAGAACTATTCGGCAAGCTGGCGTCCCCGGCTCAACCAAATTCAGGCATTGAACTGGTTGGATTACTCCGTCTCTTACAAAGGTGGCTGGAGTTGGGCAAACACACCGAAGGGCTCTTTCCTGGGCGCGAACACGAACAACAACCTGAATATTACACAGTCGACGAATATACATTTTCAGGATCTGCTTCGGCGTATCCCGTTTTATAGAAATATGGTCAATGCCGACCGAAAGGAGAAACAAGAAAGGATTCGGCGTAAAGCCATTGAGAAACAAAAAAGAGAAGCGGAACGTCAGGCACAAAAAGCCGGTAAAGAGAAATCAGGTCCGGATCAAAATGGCAACACGGTAGGCAGGAGCCGTCCTAAAGGGAGCGGCGGAGGCGGTAATATTTTCAATGATATTAAGTATTATGGCAGGAAACTGTTGCTGACAGCCTTCAGCATGGAGTCGTTTGATGTCTCCTACAGCCACAATAAAGGGAGCCAGCAATACGGATATCGTGGTGAGGCACCGATATTTCAGATGTTTGGCAACAAAGACGGCTCAAATTTCTCTCCGCCATTTTCATACAGGACCGGTTTTTTGGACCATCTGGACGAGCTTATTACCAACCCGGACAACCAGCAATCACTGACGCTGAGTAACTCGATGAACGGGAGTGATAATTTAAGCATCCGTACCAGGATTACACCATTCCCTAACTTCACTATCGACCTGGACTGGTCGGCTAACTGGTCGGATAATGCCGTTACCAATTTTTCGCTGCCACCAGGCTCAAGTATCCCACAAAATTCGCTGCTGAACCAGACAGGGAATATCGGTTCATCCGTTTGGACCTTCGGAAAGGGATATTCGGAGTTGCTCAAGAAGCAACTGGCAACCGCGAGAGGCGACATAAACGGCACGAGTAATATCATCAGTGATACGACCGGTAACAGAGACGGGCGCACCGTGCTCACACCTACCAGCCTTACACAGGACTTCAGAAGCTCGTATCTTATAGGAGGACTAACTTTCGGTCCCCATGGTTTTTTACCGTTTCCGAAACCGGGCTGGACGATCAAATGGAGTGGCCTGGAATCGGCGATACCGGGTCTCGACAAGTACGTTTCCCATATCAGCCTGACCCACAAATACTCCGGTACATACCGTATTGGCTGGACCTATTACAATGATACAACGACACCTATTACGGGTACCCTGGGACAGTATGCGATTTTGAGTACGAGGAGACCCTATGAAGCTAATTCCATTAATGTCGAGGAGCATTTTTCGCCGCTGCTTGGTATCAATATCACGTGGAAGAATAATATGACCACCAATATTGAGTACACGTTTGCGAAAACTACCAGTTTCAGCTTCACCGGGCCCACCACTACCGTGAGCGTTTCCAAGGGATTGACCGTTCAAGGGAATTATACCAAGCGAGGATTCAAACTGCCGTTCTTTAGAAGCCGCCTCAAGAACCAGTTTGATGCAGGTGTGACACTTAGTTACCTGGTGGATTATTCGATACCTTATAATCTGGGGACCGATCTGAAGCTGGCTCTTCAAGGACAACCGCTGCTGAATTATGCGAATAATACTACCGGCGACTCCCGTCTGCAGTTCTCAACGATACTCGGTTACCAGTTCTCATCGATGATCAAAGCAAACTTCGAGTATTCCTACCGGCACGTGATGCCTAAATCATCCAACATGTTCGAACGGACCGATCAGGAGATCAAATTCAACATCATTGTGTCGATTCGATCAAATTAGTGAGTTGCCCGTTAATTATTAACGTGGGTTCGAGACAAGAATCGATGGCAAAAAGAACAGAACACGGATGACGCCGATGAGGCGGATTCTCGCGGACAAAAATTTAAAATAGCCCCTCTCCATGGATATGGAGATAGCTTGTCCCGACCCCGAGGCATCAAGCTTTTTATTAGGCGGTTCCATTTTAGTCAGTTCTTCTTCTATTTGAGAGAGAAGGGAATATCAGCCCGATTAACTAAAATTAAATTTGTCGGTAATTTTTACTAAGGAGAGCTCTGTATTTGAATATAGGTGATTG
>DATFNI010000327.1:0-6148 GCA_035266485.1 Balneolales bacterium | reverse complement strand
AAAGACAAGGTCAATAGACTAAGACTGGAGACTGTAGGCGGCTCCGGCCCTTATCCCCAAAAGTCAGATAAGGAATGGGATGTTTTCAGCTTTAATTCGTACGAAGAGGCCTATCACCAGTTGATGATGGATTTGGTCAGTATCCAGGCCGACTCGATAAGACCGAGCATGAATGGCGACGATATCTCCAAAATTATCGTTACCGGTGGATTCAGTAATAACAGCATGTTCATGAAATTGCTCGCAACGAAATTTCCGGACAAGTATGTCTATACGGCGGACCTTTCAGATTCTACAGCTTTGGGGGCGGCACTGCTTATGAAAGACGAAAAAGAAATCAATCCCGATGATTTTATGAATCTGAAAGAGGTTAAACCGCTAAATAACAAGCTTATCCGAGACTACCACTGGCGTAACGTATGACTTCTCGTGAGTTCTTGATGAATCCTTCTATCTAAATCTCACTACTATCTATTCTTTTACTACACATTTGCCAGTGACTTGGCAGTAAAAATGTCGGTTATCAGCACATCGATATAACCGCCACGGAGTGCACCCCTGATAGCGTCAATTTTATTCTTCCCACCAGCGATAGCCACGACGTTCTTGATCTTTTTCAGCTGATCCAGTTCGATCCCGATCAAGCGTTCCTGAAGCGTTGTTTTTACCGGTTTCCCATGTTTGTCAAAAAAGCGCAGGCTGATATCTCCAACCGCGTCCTTTTCCATCAATTCACGGTGTATCTGGGGGGCTATAGGGTTATCATCACCATCGAGCACGGGATTGGTGGAGAGTGAACCAATCCCAACAAAAGCTTTGGTTACTTTTGGGAACAGATCAAAGGCGCTCTTCACTTGCTGATCCGAAAGAAGTGCTTTCTTTGAGTCGGGATTACTTGCGATGCCCGGTGCAGGTAGTAATGTGAGGGTTCCATAAAACAAGTGAGCAAGACGCCGGGACAGGTCGGCTGCATGTGCTTTCGCCTCTGGTGGTCCGACTCCTCCAAGCAACTGCACGATATGCAAATCCTCGATTTGCTGGGGGCGAATGGATTCGACCATCTCCTGAAGGGTTGTGCCCCAGGTAACACCCAACACATCGCCCTTGGTTATAATACGCTGCAGATAGTTGGCCGCTTCCGCACCCATCTGACGTTTCAAAAAGGGACTATCTTCTCCATATGAGTCGGGATCAATATCAACAATTACGACTTCCTTCAGATGATACTTTTCTTCCAGTTTTACTTCAATATCGACAAAGTTTTTATCCGAGTAATTAACCGTAATTCTTACGACTCCACGTTCGCGGGCTTCTTTTAGTAAACGTGATACTTTTGGTCGCGATAAATTCAATTTATTTGCTATTTCAAGCTGACTATAATTCTGATGATAGTAAAGAGAAGCAACTTTGCTGAGAAGTCGAAAATCTATCGCATTATTTATTCGAGGCATTAATTCTTTCGTACAGGATTAAATCTGTTTTTTTATATTTGTCGATTACAAAGTATTGCCCGGTAACCGGATAGAAGTACTATCGTTATGACATTGAAAATTTAAAACTCCGACCGGGACTTCAATTTATAAAAGTAAATTATTAACTGTCTGAACAGTCCCGTCACTGTATTGAACTCTACAAAACGACAGTGGAAATAATACGTTATAATTAGCTATTTGACAATTATATTTGGCGTTTTTAGCAACATTAAAGGCTATATCGATAAAAAAATCAACTAAACGTTATTTATTTGAGGTGTATGTTACTCATGCTCATGGAGTGCGATTGGGGTATGATTTCATGGGCTTGCGAGGATTATGCATTGGATGGTTTTTATATGCCTTAACGAGAAAACAAAATATTCGCTATGGATTCTTTTAAAACGCATTATGTAAAGATGTAGAACTCATTGCTATTTTTATTGATTGTGAGTAGTATTTCACTTATTGATTTCTGTGATTTATCACATGCCTTTCATTCAAAAACCAGGGAACATGTATGAAAACAACTCATTGGGTTATCCTTATTGCCGTTCTTCTGGTGTGGCAGGCTTGTCAGCCCAAAGGAAGAAATTCTGAGAGCAGCAACATGGTAAAGCAGGATTCTACTCATGCATGGTGGAAGGAAGCCGTTGTATACGAGGTCTATCCCCGAAGTTTCAAAGACAGTAACGGCGATGGAATCGGTGACCTCAAAGGTGTTGAACAAAAACTGGATTATCTGAAGGCCCTGGGAGTAAATGTCATCTGGTTGTGCCCGATTTATAGCTCGCCAAATGTGGACAATGGATATGATATTAGCGATTACTACCACATTATGAAAGATTTTGGTACAATGGCCGACTTTGATAGTCTCCTGGCCGGCGTCCACAAAAGGGACATGAAACTGATCATGGATCTGGTAGTAAACCACACGTCTGATCAACATAGGTGGTTCAAGGAATCGAGAAAATCGAAAAACAATCCTTATCGTGACTTTTATTTCTGGCGTAATCCGGGACCGAACGGGGGACCTCCAAACAATTGGGTTTCCTATTTTGGGGGAAGCGCGTGGCAATTTGATAAGACCACTGAACAGTATTATCTGCATTTGTTTGCGGTGGAGCAACCCGATCTGAATTGGGATAACCCGGCTGTTCGTGATAGTGTTTTCAAGATGATGCATTACTGGCTCGATAAAGGTATCGACGGTTTTCGTATGGATGTTGTTTCTCTATACTCAAAGAAAAAGGGTCTGCCTGATTTCCCGAAGAATTTTGACGGCAATTTTGCGCATTTTTATGCCAACGGCCCACATGAGCAGGAATACCTGAAGGGAATGTACCATAAGGTGCTGAGTCATTATGATGTAATGACTGTGGGGGAGGCCTCCGGTGTTCATCTGGATGAAGCTCATTTGTATGTAGCTCCTGAGAGGCACGAACTGGACATGATCTTTCAGTTTGAGTTGATGGGAATCGATCATAAACCGGGACCCGATTACAGTCTTCCCAAAAAGTGGACACTTCCCGAGTTCAAAAAGGTATTTATCCGCTGGGATAGTGCCCTGACGGCAAGGGGCGAGGGGTGGAACAGTGTCTTTTTAGGGAATCACGACAATCCACGGGTGGTATCCAGGTTTGGCAACGACAAAGAGTATCGGGTCCCTTCCGCAAAATTGTTTGCCACCCTGCTGATGACTATGAGGGGTACACCGTATATCTATGAGGGCGATGAACTGGGAATGACCAATGCGCCTTTCAAGACAATCCACGATTTCAGGGATGTGGCGACCATCAATCGATATAATGAAATAAAGGCGAAAGGTGGGGATTTGGAAGCTTTTCTTGCGAATCAGCGGGAATTTGGCCGCGACAACTCCCGGACCCCAATGCAGTGGAATGATCAGGAAAATGCCGGATTTAGTACCGGGAAACCGTGGATTATGGTGAACCCGAATTACAAGACCATCAATGCCGCTGCCGAAGAAGCTGACTCGGAATCCGTACTAAATTACTACAAACGAATCATCCACTTCCGGCACGAACATCCCACGATGGTCTACGGAGATTTCAAAGTGATCGATCGCTCAAATCCCGATGTGTTTGCCTACATACGAGGAGAGGGGAACGACCGGTACTTGGTGCTCCTCAATATGTCTAATAACCCGGTCGACTTTGCCTTGCCTGAGTCGGTCAGCCGCAAGTCATGGAATTTGATGATTGATAATTATGAAGATGGTCAGAGCCAATCCGGCTCATCGATTAAGATGAAGCCGTGGGAATCGATGGTGTATGGTGAAAAATAGCAATGAGTCACAGGTAAGGATCACGATATCGTTATCTGTCCGACAATCAGATGTTTCAGCTTACAATCTGAAAAACGAATACGGGATGAAAGTATAAAAGATTGGAATCCAGGAGTACGATCATCAAAGTTAGATATCAGATCGGTTAACCCCGGTGTGCCTGTCATTCTTTTAACTTAAAACCAGGTGTCAAACATGAAAACACGTCAAATTATAATCCTGCTGGCAGCACTTTTTTTATGGCAGGCTTGCAGTACAAAGGGAAAAACTGCCGAAAGTAGTGTAGTGCGACCGGATACGACTCACACCTGGTGGAAACAATCGATTGTTTATGAAGTATATCCCCGAAGCTTTATGGATAGTAACGGAGATGGCATCGGAGATCTTAAAGGTATTGAAGAAAAACTGGATTATCTGAAAGCGCTCGGCGTGAATGTCATTTGGCTTTGTCCCATTTTTCGTTCGCCAAACTTTGACTATGGCTATGATGTCAGCGACTATTATCACATAATGAAGGGTTTCGGCAACATGGCCGATTTTAACAGCCTGCTGGCCGCTGTCAAAAAGCGGGGAATGAAACTGATCCTCGATATGGTGATTAACCATACTTCAAACCAAAACCACTGGTTTATAGAGTCGGAGAAATCAAAAACCAATCCGTATCACGATTTCTATTTCTGGCGTAATCCGGGTCCCAATGGCGGACTGCCGAACAACTGGGGAAAAAGAGACTGGACCTACAACAAACACCTCGGTCAGTACTATTTGCACCTGTTTTCCCCGGAACAGCCCGACCTGAACTGGGATAATCCAGCCGTACGAGATACCCTCTTTAAAATGATGCGTTTCTGGCTTAATAAAGGTGTTAATGGTTTTCGCCTGGATGTGGTCTCATTTTATTCAAAAAGAAAAGGACTTCCGAATATGCCGAAGGGCGATAGAAGCTTTTTTGCCAACGGGCCGCACGAACATGAATACCTGAAGGAAATGAACCAGAGGGTGTTTAGTCATTATAAAACCATCATGACCGTAGGTGAGGCCCCCGGCGTAAATTTGACAGAAGCTCCCCTGTATGTCGGTCCGAACCGTCATGAACTTGACATGATCTTTCAATTTGATGTGGTCAATCGGCGTCTAACCAACACCCTCCCATCATTTAAAGATATTTTTGTCCGGTGGGACAGCGCTCTTACCAAACAAGGAAAAGGCTGGAATGCCGTTTATTTAGGCAATCACGACAATCCGCGAATTGTCTCCAGATTGGGTAATGACAGTACTTACCGCGTACCCTCGGCTAAACTGCTCGGTACGCTCCTATTGACCATGCGAGGGACGCCTTTTCTCTACCAGGGTGACGAACTCGGGATGACCAACGCTTCCTTCACATCTATTAGTCAACTGAGAGATCATCTGGTATTGAGCTACTATAAAATGGCCAAAGCCTCAGGGCGAAACGTGAAGGCGTTCAGGGAAAATCTGCTTAAAAATGGCCGGGATAATGCGCGGACCCCCATGCAATGGAATGATACAAAGAATGGCGGATTCACGAGCGGCAATCCTTGGATCATGGTGAATCCGAATTACAAGACCATCAATGTCGCTGCCGAGGAACGTAATCCAAATTCCGTACTGAATTACTATAAACGGATTATCAAATTCCGGCACGACCACGATGCCATGGTTTACGGTGCTTTCAAGGTGTATGATCTGGACAATCCCAATATTTTCGCCTACACACGGGGCAGCGGTAAGGACCGGTACCTGGTGCTCCTCAATATGTCCAATAAGGCAGTCGATTTCGCTATGCCAGGCAGTCTCGGCAGCTCACCCGGAACCCTGGTGATCGACAATTATGAGGACATACAGCGGCAAACCAAGGCATCGGTTCAAATGAGGCCGTGGGAGGCGATGGTGTACAAGCTTTGAAAAGTGTCGGTGTCTGGTAAGTTGTATCACTTGAACCGGTTAGCAAAGTTGAGTTAACGTGAATTCGATATATTGGAATATTCGACGCCAGGTTGGTTTTTTCAGTGCTGAGATATTGGAAAATGGGATTTAGCCGTTAACTCCAACCCCCCTGCCTTGCCGAATCAATATTGCAGTATAAGCTTCTGCTTGATATGGCTATGCCTCATTATTACATTCGAAACACCTGGGATAATGAAAGAAAAGCTTGCAACCTTCTGTAAGATTTGTGGTGCTGACTCGTTGCTTATGTAATAATGTTCATCCTGATTCCCTGGTCCGTTCTGTTTGCGGTGATCCTGTATTACACGGCCAGGAACAATGTGGATGAAGGGCTTCAGACCACACGCGACAAGCTGATGGAGACGTTTCATAAAGAAACGGTGATACCCGACACGACACG
>DATFNI010000326.1:0-4555 GCA_035266485.1 Balneolales bacterium | reverse complement strand
TAACAGCACCCGAAGACAGAAACGGAACCGTATTTTCCAGACCGATTATGCCGGGAAAAGCACGGGTAAAATATTCACTGAAACCGATGGCAGATGCGGCAATGGGAGCAGAGAAGCCCACTATGAACGAAATCCATCCGCTCAGGAAACCGATCATCGGATGATATAGCCGGGATAGAAAGAGATATTCACCGCCCGCATGGGGCATGGCTACTCCGAGTCTGCTGTATGAGAACGCACCGCAGAAAGCGATGACTCCGCCAACGATCCATAGTAAAAGCATGACTAAGGGATTGCGCAGATCCGCCATCAGTAACCCGGAAGTAGTGAAAATTCCCGCACCAATCATATTTGCTATGACAATATTGGTGACCGGGAACAGTCCGAGTCTTCGCTCTAATTGTACATCGGAAGCCATATTTACAGCCCGATCTTATTCCGATCTTATTTCGACTTTTTATAACTGATGGATACTCCGGCTCCCGATTCATCAACGGTTGTTTGGTAATTGGGGAGCTTCTGAACGTATTGCAAAAATTCGTGGGTGCCGCCATACCCATAGTTTCTGTGAACATTGTGGACCGTGAAGCATCCGCCTACTGCCAGCTTAGGATCCAGTGCTGTGAAATATTTAGTTGACCAGTCTTTATCTGCGTCATGAAATACGAAGTCGATGGGGCCCTCAAGCTCTGGTACCAGTTCATGGGCATCGGCCAGCCTGGCATCGATATAGTCGGCAAGACCAGCCTCCCGGAAATTTTTCACTGCTTCATTGTGGCGCGACTCATCAATTTCAATGGTTGTGAGTTTCCCTCCGGTCTTGCTGAGTGCCCATGCTATCCAAATGCCCGATCGACCGGTGGAAGTGCCTATTTCAACGGCATTCTTGTAGTCATTTTTGATTATGATGTCATACAGCAATTTACCATCCGACTCAGGGATATTCATGTCATACCATTGGTTGCGATGACTCTTTAAAAATTTTTCCACGCGTACGTCGAGTTCTTTATTTTCTTTCATTTGTTGAGCCAGCGCGGGTGTGGAATATGTGGCGACTATCATTGGAAAAGAAATGAATAGCAGAAAAAGATAGGTGAAGGGCTTCATTTTGATCCTCCATTGGTTGTCTCTGTTTTCTGGAACCTGACCGGTAAGGGGAAAGATGGATTTTGGCCAGGTTAATTGTCTGAATTTTTTCGTATAGAACAGATTACGAAAAAATCATAATCATCTATATGATAACACACAGTATTGTTTATTGGAAAGTTATCGCTGAAAAAAGAGGGGTATCGGACAAAATAAGCATAACCAGCATATCGCAGGAAGAGGCTTCCCGCTTCGGTGTTATGTTTGCCGCAGTACTTGTTGATTGCTTTATACTACCTCCATGAACCTGGATAGGGCAGGGAGCGGTTCACGGAAAATTGCTAAAAGCCTTAATACCTTCCAGATATGCCGCAAATTCTTCGTTGAACAACGCCCCTGGACGTTTTTCTCTCAATAACTCAACCGCTTCACACCCGTCCATTCCCATGTATGTGAGAATCAGTCCTGCCATCAGGGCCGAACGGTTAAACCCAAGGCCGCAATGCGACAACACTCTGTACCCGTTATTTATGAGATCGCTGCCCATGCGTGCGACAGAATGCAGCTTCTCGAGATCCGGAAGCTCCCTGTCAATGATGGGGAAGTAGATATAAAGAAGGTGATTCGGAACCGTCGGTACCCCGATGTCCAGATCGCCATCCAGGTCTATAACGGCCGATATTTTATTCTTTTCTATAGGATTCCAGTCGTCGACGTCCGGTGAGAGGTACAGATAACCCTCCCGATCAACCTGAATAATTTCCATTGCACATACTTTCTGAAGTGTTCATCATTAAATCAATAACAGGTAGCCACCGGTTCTATGCACGTCCGTAAGTGTATAGCGTGCAGGGAAAAATGAATACCTTCAACTATCATTTAATTTGTACGCGGAACTTTAACGTTTGTTTCCATCGTGGATATGTCACCAGCCTTTTATTTTCAATTTCAGAGCATTAGCATAACGATCGAGTGCTGCTCGCGCAGCTTCAGCATCGGCCGGTGATTCGGGTTTTGCGGCATCCGGACCTTCGAAATGCCGGGATAGTACATTCAGAATCCCGGTCTTGCGATCGGCTTTCAGGTCAAACCGTCCAATCAGCCGCTCACCGGCCAGAATGGGAAGGCAGTAATATCCATAGATACGCTTCGGGAACGGTTTGAAGATTTCGAGGATCTGGTCGAAATCAAAGAGAAGTTTCACACGGTTACGATCCCAAAGCACAGGGTCAAAAGGGGAGAGAAGTACACCCTGATCCCGACGGGGGCGTATGCGTGACAGGTGTTCCGCAAGATCAAGATCGCCAGGTCGTATCCAGCCTGTCGTTTTTTGGCCATGCTCACGAGCCAAAGCGCAGTGTACGATTGCACCTTTCTCAACAAGCCGATGCAGAGCAGCGGTTATTTGCTTTTGGCGGTTGCGCAGTCGCCATGTCTGGGTCAGGGTCCCGGTTGTGGCCCAGCCGTGGCCCTGTAACGCGTAAAGAAGCAGTCGTTCAATGGCTTCCGGTTCTGGTACGCCTGTTTCTCTGTGATGATCCGGAATGACATTCTCTGCGAGGTCATACGTGCGCTGAAAGTTACGACGCTCACGGATCGCAAGTTCGCCCGATGACCACATCGCTGTTGCAACACGTTTGGTCGTCTTCAGGTTCCACCATCCACTGCTCCCGCTGCCTTCCATGTCCAGCGACCGCAGCGGCCCTTCGCTGCGGATTCGACGCCGGAGACGCTCGGCGATATCAGGATGCTTACCGACCAGATCTCCCCACCACGGATGTTCCACAAACTCTCTGCGTCGGAAGTCCATAACAGGGTATAGATCCATGGGAAGCCAGCTAGCCTCGTGTCCCCAGTATTCAAATATGGGCTCCCCCGGTTGTAATAGTTCTTCAGCTAATTGCGGGTCAAAACCTTCCAGGCGCGACATCAAAACGATAGCATGGCTCCTTGCACCAGCAATGGAAACGGTGTCCAGCTGGAGATAACCGAACCTGTTGATGATCTGCCATGCGGCCTTGCGGGCACGAAGACCCTTCCCGGAAGCTTGTTGAGGCAGTCCGGTCCATTCCGGCTTTAGAAGACCCGCACATGCTAGTGCCAGCCGGCGCGCAGACCGGATGTCGATTGTCTCACTACGTCGGGTGGACATAGTTGTCTGGTTAAAAAGGATCTGGATAATTAATCAGATAAGGTAACAAAATGTATGCACAGTGCGATGATTCGACCGATGGGAGATATCCCGGAGATTGGAAGACGAATGGTAAACCCATACCCCAGCTTGCCTCGTTTTTGAATGAATGAAAGGATAAAAGGATAGACCGATTAACTCTCATTCATGCAATCAAAGAATTTGGCGACAGATTGAGCTATGAACAGTGGTTATCCTGACAAATTTGGAATGAATGGCCAAAATTACATTGTGTAACATTTAACACGCCACGGCAATTATGAGGCCAGAGAAGCAACACGCCGGAAGGTATTAAACAGAACTTTCACTTTCTTAGATAGATTTTGCATCTCTGCCTCGTCAATCTCGTTGCCATCCAGCAAACGGCTGAATCCGGTGATCTTCTGTTCCGCCATAGAGGGTGTAATTTTTCGAAAACCCATTTTCCAATCAGGAAAATCGCGCGTATCGGAATATTCAGCTAACAAACGAATTATATTATTGTGTCTTTTGTCTTTGCAAACAGAACTAAACAAGGACTCGACTTCCGTTTTAGGACCCTCAAGTAACTGAATGAAATTTCCTCCCGAATAGAGAAGTACGCCGGTTATACCCTTCTTTTTATTGTTTTTTATGGATTTTTCCAGGATAGCGAGCAACTCATGCTCATTAAACAATTCAGTTTCTGAACTCAGGTATATCAGCTTGTAAATCTTATTATCCATCGTTTTTTCTTTTCGGCAATCTTATGTAATTATGCGTCTGATTAGTGTAACGGATCGATACCCCGATGGTTTTCGGGGAAAGCAAGAATCGAAATTGTCTCTTTTCAGACTATTGCCTCTTATCGAATTTTGGATTGCAAATGTTAAAGAAGTATAGAGGAAATTAATGTTCACAAGGCATTAGTTTATATATCTAGATAGAAAAGATTTTTTTGCTAAGCCCATTCTAATCTTCCTGGAAATCTTCGTAGTCAGTCAGTGTCTTTGGAGTGATGGCAACACGAAGGGAATTAGCAACGGCAAATACGTCGATTATTTCCTGTGCTACAGCACCAGCCACCGGTGGAAGTAAGCCGACAGCGGCAAAGACCATCCCGACGACACTTAAAGCCATGCCGCCTACGGCACTTTGCAAGGCGATGGTACGCATCCTGCGTCCTATGTGCATCAGTTCATCCACACGCTGCAGGGAACTGTCGAGGATGACGGCACCGGCGGCTTCGGTAATGATGTCGCTGGCCTGTCCAAATGCTATTCCCACGGTTGCTGCTGTGAGAGCCGGGGCGTCGTTAAT
>DATFNI010000325.1:0-2242 GCA_035266485.1 Balneolales bacterium | reverse complement strand
CAATCACCTATATTCAAATACAGAGCTCTCCTTAGTAAAAATTACCGACAAATTTAATTTTAGTTAATCGGGCTGATATTCCCTTCTCTCTCAAATAGAAGAAGAACTGACTAAAATGGAACCGCCTAATAAAAAGCTTGAGGAGTCGGGACATATGCAATCCGGCAACGCTCGATAAGCCTGAAACGATCGGTTCTCTGTGTAAACGGGATCCTACGTTATCCCGCACGCGGGATAACATCAGGATGACCTTTCTATTTTTGCGTTTGGTTTTTTCTTGTACAGTGACTGCTACGAAACGGCTATGTTGTCGGTTCACATTTATTCGCTTCAACCCCTTAACCGTTTGTAGATTCCGCAGCTTTTTCCGGTGCCTTTCCAGGATAATACTCAATACGTCCCTCGTAATTGATGACTCTTCGGTCGTATGATGAATCCATCAACTGTGATGAAATGATGAAGTCGGCACTGGCGCGGTTACAGGCTATAGGGATATTGTATACGACGGCAATCCGCAGCAATGCTTTTACATCGACATCATGCGGGTGCGGGGAAAGCGGATCCCAGAAAAAGATCATGGCATCGATCAGGCCATCGGCTATGTGCGAACCAACCTGTTGATCACCGCCTAAAGGACCACTGCGAAATTTGTTCACCTTTAGTCCAATCTTCTCTTCGAGTAGTGAACCGGTGGTTCCGGTGGCAAACAATTCGTGTTTGGCAAGGTTGAGCTTGTTATACTCCGCCCATTCCACCATGTCCTGTTTTCGGTTGTCGTGGGCGATCAAAGCAATATGTTTGGTCGTACCCATCTTAATCACTCTGTTTTGTTCCATAATCAATCGAATAATAAATAATTAAGGAAAATACATTAAATGCGGAAGATAATTATTATAAAAAGAATTTATTTATTAGTAATACAATAATTTGGGGTGTATCGCTTAATATTGAGATTGTGAGATCTCAGGTTATTAGTTCCGGATCATTTGCAACTTTATGAATCCATCCACCGGCCAAAAGATCTTCTCCTTCGTAACAGACCAGTGCCTGGCCCGGAGTTATGGCCGATCTTCCTTCCGGAAAACGAATAGTCATTTCATCATCCGAGGTTTGGGTCAGGAAACCCGGGGCACCGTCGTCATTGTACCGGATAGCACCTGTCACAAGCATTTCATCTTCAGGAATATGATCATATTTGGCAAGATTTAATGCCTTGGCCGTACAAGTGGTATTGATGAGATCTTCCTCTTCACCAACCGTTATGACATTGTTTTCCGGATTGATTTTCGTTACATACACCGGTTTTCCCATCGCCAGATGGAGCCCGCGTCGTTGTCCGATGGTATAAAACGGATAGCCTTTATGTTTACCTACTACATTTCCATCCTTGTCAACGAACAAGCCTCCCTCAACATCTTCCTTCAATCCCGGAACGCGATCCTTAAGGAATCGACGGTAATTGTTATCCGGGACGAAACATATTTCGTAGGAATCCTTCTTATGGGCCACATTAACCAAACCATAATCCTCCGCCATCTTCCGGATCTCCGGTTTGTGATAACTTCCCAGCGGGAAAATAGTTCGTCCAAGATATTGCTGCTCGACGCCCCATAAGGCATACGATTGATCTTTGTTATGATCGCGGCCGCGGGAGATGACATACCGTCCCTTTTCTTCACGGACGTTTGCATAGTGACCCGTGGCAATATAATCGCACCCCAGGTCCCCGGCACGGCGCATCAACGCCGCCCACTTGATATGGGTATTGCAAAGTACACAGGGGTTCGGGGTACGCCCGGCCAGATATTCTTCGACAAACCGGTCGATTACCCAATCGCCGAATTCATCACGAATGTCTACGATAAAATGTTTAAAACCGTATTTGATAGCTATTTGCCGGGCATCATTCATCGACTCCAGTGTGCAGCAGCCGGTTTCCTTTTTGCTGTTGCCGCCGCTGCTGGAATAATCCCAGGTCTTCATAGTGATACCGATGACTTCGTATCCTTGTTCTTTGAGCATCACCGCCGATACAGATGAATCGACGCCGCCGCTCATCGCTACCAGAACACGTCCTTTCTTACTCATGAGGAGAGATAATTTTCTTGGTCTTTGGTTCCCGCTTAAAACTATAAAAATACGGGATTATTGTGTGTTTCTCATGAAGAAAAGTCAGTTGTTGGTGGTCCGTGGTTAGCCGTCATGCCACGAACCAAAGACCACAGACCACAGACCACAGACC
>DATFNI010000324.1:0-5763 GCA_035266485.1 Balneolales bacterium | reverse complement strand
ATGCCGAAGACCCGGAACACAACTTCAGGCCATCAGCCGGTAAAATAACCGTATTCCATCCACCGGGCGGACACAGCGTGCGGGTGGATACCCATGTATACTCAGGATATGTGGTCCCCCCTTATTACGATTCCATGATTGCCAAACTTGTTGTCAGTGCTCCCTCACGCCGTGAAGCGATATCCCGCATGAAAAGAGCATTGCAAGAGTTCGTGATCGAGGGAATCAAAACCAATATTCCGTATCATCTCCAATTGATGGACGATCCCGTTTTTATTGCAGGGGAACACAACACCCACTATCTGGAAGAATTTGTCTATAAACCGGAACTTGTTAATTCGTAACTTTTATGAACTATCCCAACGATATTCGTTACACCAAAGAACATGAGTGGCTTCGTGACAACGGAGATGGCACGGCCACAGTCGGTATCACTGATTTTGCCCAGGGAGAACTAGGTGATATCGTTTTTGTCGAATTAAATGATGAGGGAATGGAACTGGAGCAGGACGATTCGTTTGGCACTGTAGAAGCTGTCAAGACGGTTTCAGATCTTTATGCACCTGTAGCAGGTTCTATCGCCGAAATTAATGCCGAGTTGGAAGAACATCCGGAGCTGGTCAATGATGATCCCTATGGCAAGGGCTGGATGATCAAGATGAAGGTCAAAGATGCCGGTGATATTCAGAAACTGATGTCTTCCGAAGATTATCAGGATATTGTTGCCTGATCATCGATAGTCATTCAAAGTCATATTCGAAACTCGATGCAACGGTTCACCGCGGGGAAAAGTGACAGCGAAGCTAATGTCTTTTGAATACCGGCTGATCCTGGTAAAGACCTGATAATCTACACCCAGCCTGATGGTTTTTTAGAATAGATGTAACTTTAAGTACTTTAGGCACTCCCGGTACTCAAAGTACTCCTAACTTTGTTTCCTATGCATATCGACTATACCGAATGGATCCTGATCCTGGATTATGGATCACAATATACCCAGTTGATAGCGCGGCGCCTGCGCGAACTAAGCGTATACTGCGAAATTCACCCCTTCAATCACGATCTGGAACCTTTCTATGACTCGCCTCCCAAGGGAGTGATCCTTTCCGGCAGTCCATACAGTGTCAATGACAATGATGCACCCTGGCTGCCGGAGGCAATCTTCGACTGGAATGTCCCGGTTCTGGGGGTTTGCTACGGCTTGCAGGCACTTATCCAGAGAGAACGGCCGGGAAGCGTTGAGAAAGCCGAAAAACGGGAATATGGACGCTCTATCCTGCTGGTCGATGATACCTCCGACCTGTTTCATGACTATAAGGACGAGTCGATCGTCTGGATGAGTCACAGTGACCACATCCATGAGCTGCCCGATACTTATGAAGTCATAGCTCATACAGCAAATGCACCGGTTGCAGCCGTTCGACATAAGAAACTGCCCTATTACGGTGTACAATTCCACCCCGAGGTGGCTCATACCGAAAACGGTGTCCTTATCCTGAAAAATTTTGCGTTCACCATATGTGAACTTTCCGGCAGTTGGACAGCCGAGTCATTTATAGAGATGACGGTTTCGCGAATTCGGGAACAAGTGGGGCATCATCGGGTTATCTGCGCCTTGTCGGGTGGTGTCGACTCAACGGTTACCGCCACGCTGATTCACAAGGCTATAGGCGACCAGCTGCAGTGTGTATTTGTTGACAATGGCTTGCTTCGAAAAAACGAATTCCACGACGTTCTGGCTCTCTACATGAAAGATCTGGAGCTCCCGGTCAAGGGAATCGAAGCAACGGATCTCTTTCTCAATAAACTGAAAGGGGTTAATGATCCCGAAGAGAAGCGGAAAATTATCGGGAACACCTTCATTGAGGTTTTCGAAGATTTTGTCAAACACGATAAAAGCTACCGTTATCTCGCTCAGGGCACATTATATCCAGATGTGATTGAGAGCGTATCGTTCAAGGGCCCCTCAGCTACGATCAAATCGCACCATAACGTCGGCGGGCTTCCCGAAGAGATGAACCTCGATCTCATCGAACCGCTCAGAGAGTTGTTTAAAGACGAAGTCCGCAGTGTTGGCCGTGCCCTGGGCATTCCGGAAGGATTCATAAAACGCCACCCCTTCCCAGGCCCGGGACTCGGCATACGCGTGGTTTCCGACATCACCCCTGAAAAACTCGCTGTGCTCAGAGAAGTTGATGCTATTTTTATCAGTGCTCTTCATGAACACAGCCTATATGATGAAGTCTGGCAGGCTTTTGCCGTGCTGCTGCCGGTACAAAGCGTCGGGGTGATGGGTGACGGCAGAACATATGAGTTCACAGCCGGACTTCGTGCTGTTACCAGTAAAGACGGCATGACCGCGGATTGGGCTCATCTTCCCCATGCATTTCTTGCGGAAGTATCGAATCGCGTCATTAATGAAGTACCGGGAATCAACAGGGTGGTTTACGACATAAGTTCGAAGCCACCGTCAACAATTGAATGGGAATGATGGATATTTGACGTGAATAGTATGCTAGGCAACCCTTTTCTTCGTTAGCCTATGTATTCGGTATTTATCCATTAACTGAAATTATCAGGCAATGAAACAGATGATCGCATCGAATTACCGATCTATGGACCGCATTTATATTTTTTCAACAGTGATTTTGTTGGTACTCGGTGGTTTTGTTTATACAGCCAACGCGCAAGTGCAACAATCACAGTTACAGACCCAGTCGCAGGTATCGCAGCAATTCAACCAGGCTCTTCAATTATATCAGCAAAACAACTATCGACAAGCTGCCGCTATTTTTGATAGCCTGTCCACTGACGAGGCTCATCTGTTTTCGGGGAAGAGTTACTTCTCCCTGGGCCAGTTTAACAAAGCTCTTTATTATCTGAACCTTGTGAGTCCGCAGGCCGATCCTTCCGTTGTTAACGAGACCAAATACACCCTTGGATTGGTCGAGTTTCAGCTCCATGATTTCACCGCTTGTCTCGATCACATGTATGAGCTGGCCCATCAACAAAATTCAAATCAACTGCCAAGCCAGGCAGGTCAGTTTTACAACCAGGTTCTCGAATACCTCACCCTGAATCAACGCATGCAGGTATTTACCGGGAGCAAATTCCCCAGGGTTAAGTATGATGTAATCAACTCCGCCATCAACAAGGTAACCGAACCAACGGCAATGAGTCTGCTCCATGCTGCAGAAGAAACATTCGGAGGAAGCCCCGATTCGACCTTTTATAATTCGCTGAATAATAAGATCTCCCATTACAATTTTACTCTCGTCAATAGCAACAATATGCAATTGAAGGCTCCGGACGGGATCAGTTATACGCTGGGAGTGGCCTTGCCTGCGATAAACAAACAATCGGACGAGTATAAGGCCAGCCGCAACCTGTTCTATGGGATCTCCTACGCTGTAGATCAGTTCAACCGGGCTCATCCCAATATGAAAGTCTTTACGCGATATGAAGATACTGCCGGAGTGCCGGACAGTGTAGACGCGATGTCTGATTTAGCATGGAAAGATCATGCTGATATGATTATTGGGCCATTGACCTCCGAGAAAGCGGCGGCAATGTCGGGAAGTGCCGAGCTCTATCAGATTCCTTTGATTCCACCGCTAGCCAATTCCGATACCCTCAGTTCGGACAACCCCTACCTGTTTCAGGCTAATCCCACGATGGCTGTGCGTGGAAAGAAAATGGCCGATTTTGCAGTAAATCAACAGCACTACAATCATCTGGCCGTCATCGCACAAAAAAATTCATGGGGTGAAGCACAGGCTATTGCCTTCCGTGACGAGGCGGCCAGGCTCGGAGCCACTGTCGATTATTTTTTCCTGGAGGATTTCCAGAAACAGGGATATAACGTATCTCCTTACACACAGTATTTTAATCCCGATACGATGATGGTTGACAGCCTGCATTCCAAACCGGTCGATGCCATCTATCTCCCGTTCACGGGACTGCCTGCTTCCACCCTCATCAATGCCGTCATCACAGATTTTCAGGCTTTTAATGCTCGAATTCCTATACTTGGCAACCAGGAATGGCCTACTGTGAATCTGAGTCCGGAAAATATCAGGGGCATGACCATTTACTACAGCAGCCCCGGAGCACCACAGGAAGGTTCAGATGCCATGAATCAATTCCGCACCGGATTTAAAGACCGGTACCAGATTGATGCCACCCAACTTTCCATAACCGGATACGACGTGGCAAGCTACCTGCTGCAAATTCTGAACCAGGTTCAAAACCCGGCTCTGCTAAAAGAAGCGATAAAAACGGCCCCCATCTATAACGGACTGGGTGGACACTATTATTTCAACGGCTCACACGTCAACCAGGCCGTCAATATCTACCAGCTGAATCCCAATAATTCAACACTTATTCAGACGATATACTGAGAGAGCTCACGTAATAGCCATAAAGATATGCTTAATACTTCCGTCTACTCCCTGGCTTTCAATTAGCCGTCTGCAGCTTGCGCAGCGAGTCTGTTCTCGCCTCTTCCCTTTCCCGTTTCAGGCGGTATTGCTTGTGAAGCCACCTGCGCCATTGAGCACTCCGTCGCTTATGCTGCGCAAACGTCTTCGAGAAGACATGCACCCCCTCAGGTGTGGCCACCATAAACATGTAATCGTTCTTCTCAGGGAATAGAGCGGCACGAATGGAGCTTAAGGATGGATTGGTGATAGGCCCGGGTGGCAATCCCCGGTGCAGGTATGTGTTATATGGACTCTTAATGTAGTAATCATCAAAAAGAAGCCTGCTCCTTACTCCCTTCGCATAGTTGATGGTTGGATCGGCCTGCAGCTTCCACCCTTTTTTCAGCCTGTTCCAGTACAAACCGGCAATCGTAGGTTTCTCTGCATTATCACCGGCCTCCCACTCGACGATGGATGCTATTGTCAAAATCTGGTTGACACTTTTCCCCATCTTCTGATATTGTTGCTGGTAGGGCTCAACCGCTTTCTTCTGAAATACATCCAATATTTTTTGAAGAACTTGCTGCGGCGTTTCCGTCCAGTAGAACTGATAAGTATCGGGCAGCATGCGACCGATGAGATCAGTCGGATTAGTCCCCAGGTTTGCCAGAGCGGTAGTGTCGTGCATCAGGTCCCATAGCCGACTCCCGTTAAACCGGAATTGAGAGGAAACGCGCCTGGCAAATCCCTCTTCGGTCTGTCCGGGCAGTATCGTAACCCGTATGGGCGACTGTATCCCCAATGCAAAACGCCGCAGAAAGTGAGGGAAGCTCTGCGACTTGTCGAACTCGTAACGTCCGGGTTGAAAACTGACCCAGCCAAGCATCCTGGCCACCCAGTGCATCCGTCTCTTGTTGTAGGTTATGCCTGCCAGTTGCGAGGCTTCATCGAGCCCGGTCAGGTCGGTTTTACTCCAGATATAGACGGTCCGGGTTGAATCGACATGAACTGCATGAGGATTATGTATTCGCCCATATCGGGAGACAAACACCACGAAGAACCCCATCAGGAATACAACGATTCCGGTCAGGATGTGTTTTCGGTTCAGATAAGGAATTTGCACAAAGAGATAAATCCGTTGCCGTCAATTGTGAATGCGAGCTTCCCCTGTAAAACTAATCAAAATAAGAAAGCCTTTCATCCTAAATGGCAAATTGGGAATAAGGGAATTGAAAATTGAAAATCGGGAAATTTGTGAGATGAGGTTAAGAATGGTGCTACTCTATCCCTTATCCCCCTATTTCGTGAGCAGTTGCAACTAACTGTTCTGATTATCGTTCTT
>DATFNI010000323.1:0-2450 GCA_035266485.1 Balneolales bacterium | reverse complement strand
TGGGTGGCCGTGATTAAGCCGGTGCAATGAGCTGTCAGCCGTCGGCAATCAGTTTTCGGCATTCAATTCGACAACCTCGTCATCCCGTACGCACTCGGGACTGCGAGGCCCGTTGCTATCATGATATAGCCGCAGTTTAATTACTTGGATTTACTCTTATATTCAGTGTTCATGGATAGATAATGCAACCAAGAAAGAAACTGTTATTTATTCTCTTATTAACCGTATTTATCGTACCGGTTTCAAAGGCACAGAACCGCGATATGGTTAAGTATGTGGACCCGTTTATTGGTACAGAGGGTGGTGGGCACGTCTTCCCCGGGGCGGCCTTACCCTTTGGAATGGTGAAACTGGGTCCGGATATGGGGAAGAACAACACGAACTCCGGTTATGAAGTGAATGGCAAGATCAATGGATTCAGTCATACGCATGTAAGTGGAACAGGTGGCGGTGCAAAGTACGGAAATATCCTTGTGATGCCGTTTACCGGGCCATTTGACCAACTTCACAATGTTTCATCAATCGGAAGTCACGAAATGGCCTCCCCGGGGTACTATGCAGTCAATTTGACAAGGTACGGCATAAGGGCGGAACTGACGGTGACGGATCATGCCGGTTTTCATCAGTATACGTTTCCAAAGTCCTCAGATGCTCATATCATGATTGATGCCGGCCATTTTCTCCAAAGCGGTGTGGCTTATGGTGAAGGACAGGAGCTTGTGGGATCAGAGGTCCACGTGTTGTCCAACCATGAGATTGAAGGATACAGCCGTGTTCGTGGAGGATGGAATGAAGGCGGCGCTTATACCGTGTATTTTGATGCGCTCTTAGACACGCCGGCTGATCATTTTGCAACGTGGAAGGGCAACAAGCTGACCTTGGGTGAAAGGAATCAGTTTGATTCCGGTGAGAGGACCGGTGCGGTTTTTACCTATCACACGGCAGTGGGACAAAAAATCAGGATCAAAGTCGGGATCTCGTATATCAGCATGGCCAAGGCACACCACAATGCAATGACGGAGATTAAAACCTGGAATTTTGATGCGGTGAAAAAGAAAGCTTCTGAGATTTGGGAGAAAGAACTTGAAAAGATAACGATCGACACTTCGAACCTGGCCTATCGCCAAATGTTTTACACAGCCCTGTATCATGTGATGCTCATGCCAACCGACCGCACAGGTGAGAATCCCAAATGGCATTCCGATGAACCGTATTATGACGACTATTATGCAATTTGGGATACGTTTCGTTCATCAAATCCATTGTTAACGTTGATCAGTCCGAATAGGGAGCGCGATATCGTTCGATCGCTGATTGATATCTACAAGTACGACCGGTATATGCCGGATGCCCGAAGCGGTAACGACAACGGCCGGACGCAGGGAGGATCCAATGCCGAAGTCCTGATCGCTGATGCCTATGTCAAGGGAGTTAAAGGGATAGACTATCAAACCGCATTGAGAGCAATGATCAAGGATGCCGAGATGCCGGCCGGTGGTAATCAGCGAAAACAGGGAAGAGGTGGTCTTCACGATTACAAGACGCTGGGATATGTGTCGACCAACCATGAACGTGCAGGTACCAGAACACTCGAATATGCCTATGATGATTTCTGCCTTTCTGAAGTCGCCAAAGGTCTGGGCAGAGATTCACTGTATAATCGGTATCGATTGCGGGCAAACAACTGGAAAAACCTGTGGAGACCGATAACCAGTGACGGTGTAACAGGTTTCATCTGGCCCCGGCATCCCGACGGAACCTGGCAAAAAAATTTTACGACGCTGACTGCCGGAAGCTGGCCTGATTTCTTTTATGAAAGCCAGTCGTGGGAATATTCACTCTATGTCCCTCAGGATGTGAAGGGACTGATTAAAAAGTGTGGAGGGAAGCAAGCTTTCATCCATCGGCTAAATACATTTTTCCTGAAAGATGGCAAGACCGATTCGTTGATCGGCCATTATTACAATGTCGGTAACGAACCGGGTTTTCTTACCCCAACGCTTTACATCTGGGCGGGCCGGCAGGACCTGACAATCGATCGTGTTAGGGCCATTATTCATAAATATTATCATGATTCCCGGTCCGGATTACCTGGCAACGACGATTCCGGTGCCATGTCCTCATGGCTGGCATTTCATATGATGGGGCTGTACCCGCTGGCCGGCCAGGATGTATATCTGATTACAGCTCCCCATTTCAAATCGACGATCATACATCTTGAAAACGGGAAATCGTTTGTGATTAAAGCCGACGGTTTGAGCAAGAAAAACCGGTATGTGACCTCGGCAACATTGAACGGAAAGGATCTGGATCAGGCCTGGTTTCACCACACCGATATCAAAAATGGGGGGACATTAATTCTTAAAATGGACGCCAAACCCGACGGGTGGGGATCCGACAATCCACCACCCTCGATGTCGGATATGAAGTGAGCTTTTCTCCTTTTTCAC
>DATFNI010000322.1:0-20454 GCA_035266485.1 Balneolales bacterium | reverse complement strand
ATCCGTAGCTGCTCCCATTGGTTGCCCCCGGTTCCACATCGGCGACAGCGACCTCATCCACACCGTCTCCGTCGAAGTCACCCACAGCAATATCGAATAAATTTGACTCCGACAGGATTCCCGGATATTGTGTCTGGAACGGTCTGATATCTCCCACCTGTATACTGTCTGTTGGGGTCGGGATTCCATTCATCATCTTATAAAACACAAGCTGTACGGGTCCCCCGGTGGGGTCTCCGGTATCCGCCCAGTAGGCGACCACGAATTCTCTGGCAGCATCCTCATCAAATTGGCCGGTGGCGACACGAATGATACTTTTGAGCTTATTATCCGCGAACTTTGTCGAGTCGTAGAACATCTTTGGAACCCCATAATCCTGAACCGAACCGTACCAGGCGCCCGTACGTTGCAGGTTGGTTGTATCGATCTGCGGAACGGAGAGTGTGATCGTGTGATTGGGACCCTCCCATGCTGCAACGATATTATCCTGTCCGTCTGCATTCAGATCACCTGTTGCGGCGTCAAACGCCTGGCTCATCCCATAAAGGCCATGTGCATTGGTATCGGCATAGGTACTTATCAATGAGAAACCATTTTCCACGGCACCCCTGGTATCGTAGATTGATGCTTCAATACGGCCTGGAGCAACATTATTTGACTGGTAAGGAGGTCTGAATACGACGATTTCTGCATCCTGCCCCAGGTTATACGTATTGTGAAATGGATCGTTCTGATCAATTTGCGCAGATACCTGCCGGGTGAGCAAGAATGTACAGATAGTGAACATTCCCAGTAACAAGCCAACACAACGAAAACAAGACATAAATCCCCCGCTCATTTAGTTCTAAAGGAAAAAACGAAAACCTGATCCAACTTAATCACCTTAAGATAATATTTTAGCGATAAGTGATAATAAAAAAATAGACATCTATGATATATAGCTATTCTATTGTTATTCCGTAATAATACATAGTAAGAAGCCCCAAGCATGGATTAATTGTACATTTGACTCGATATACCGCCTCTTCATTAAAAAATTCTATCTCAAGATCAAAATATGTTTTTTTGGATATAAGAAACTATTTATAAAAAGGTTAGTTGCTATACATGTAAAATCAATTACAACCATTCCGGTTAACTCATACTATTTTGAAAATATCTAACTATCCGGCTGCCAAGCAGTTTGGGTGGACATGAAAGATTTGTAAATTATTCCGTTCCCAGACTCATCACAGCGCCTTTCAACCAGAACGCTACTTTGAGTTTTGGATATCATGCCAGGGTATTTATTTCTAGCTGAGGAAGGGACCTCTGCATCATGCCGGACTTCATGGATAAAACAGTCGTGGAAGGAATCCAAGAGGGTGATGCTACGGCTTTTAAATTATTATTTGATACGTACTACGCCAGTCTGTGCGAGTATGCCGTCTCGTTTGTCAGACTTACTCCGGTCGCCGAAGATCTTGTTCAGGATGTATTTGCGAATATTTGGAACATGAGGGAGAACTGGTCTCCCAATCATACGATAAAATCGTATCTGTTCCGGGCGGTTCGTAATCAGGCCCTGAACTACATAAAACATGATAAACTCGAGAAAAGCTGGGCTGAACAGGTGAGGCAGAACAGTGATCAGGACCTCGTGTTCGACCCGGAAGTAAGCGATCATTCCGATCTCGAAAAAACCATTTATCAGGCCATCGACGATCTCCCTCCCAGAAGGTGTGCGGTTTTCGTTCTCAGCCGCTTTTATCACCTTACGTACGTGGAAATAGCCGATGCCCTCGATATATCCGTCAAGACCGTAGAAAAACATATTCGCATTGCCCTCATGCAACTCTACGAAGAGATATTCGGGGACTAACATCCGTTTTTTTGGCTTCATGGAAAAACTCGTGCCCGATCCCGGTAGGCCAGACCAGCGAACGGCCTCAATTTTCCGGAACAACCGTATGATAATTATACACTTATGTGCTACACGTAGTTCAAGCCTTCATTTATTCACAGCAGAGGCGTAACCACACGGGATCCTTTTGTAAAGGATCCTGCAGATTTTTTTTAAGACCGGGGTAGGGTTATTCACCTCAGAGTTGTTTTATCACTAAATCAAACAACAGTGTACGTATGCACGAAAATATGAATTGGGAATTGATGCGCCGGTATCTGGACGGCAGCATCACCGATGAGGAGCGCCGCATCTTTATGGAGTGGCTTGCCGAGGATCCTGAACACAAGGAAATTGTCAACAAAATGAAATCCATTTGGCATCCGCCGCGGCGGACATCAGGTAAAGAATGGGATTTAGAGAAAGCGTACGAAGCTACCTGGGAAAAGATAAGAAAGCAGCAGTTTTTACATACCGTTCTTACACCCAATATCCAGCCGGGGGGAAAGCCTGTCCCCATTACGAAACCACGGAAGGATTCATGGGCAGGCCTCTACATGAAAGTGGCTGCCGTATTAATGGTGGGCCTCGTTACCGTTTTTATTCTCTACTACACAGGAACTTTTAGCCCCGGCAAACCAGACATTGCCGTTACTTACCATACGATTACCTCCAACTCCGGACAACGTATTAAGCTCTCCCTCTCCGATGGTACTAAAATTGTGCTTGCTCCGGAAAGCGAGCTGAAAATACCGTCGACCTACAATCATCCCAATCGTAAGGTCCTGCTAAAGGGCGAAGCCTATTTCAGTGTCAAACATTCTGATACTCATCCTTTTCAGGTCAACATAAACCAATCCATTGTGAAAGATCTGGGTACAAAGTTCGACCTGCGCTCTTATCCATCGGAAGATCATGTAAAAGTAGTTGTCGCTCACGGCAAGGTTTCTATACAGGCGCCCGATGTTGCCCAGTCGACTCCTCTGGTCGTGACGCCCGGATATATGGGAGAAATAAATTTCAATAAAAAATCGGCAGCTGTAACCCCGGTTGATGCTAAACATTTTATGAGCTGGATAAACGGCGATTTATCATTTAAAGACGCTTCTTTTCCTGAAATCGCCCGATCACTCAAACGCTGGTTTGACCTGAAAGCGGTTATATACAATAAGTCCCTTGCGTCCCAACTGATCACCACCCGCTTTTCCAGCAGGCAGCCGATCGATGATGTTGCCCAGGCACTTGCATTATCTCTGAATCTGGACTACAAGGTCCGGAATGATACCCTGTTTTTCTACAATAAGCGTAAACCCTAAACCAAACCGTATGCCATGAAAACAAGGCTACATTACATCACTACAACTCTGCTAGCAATGAGCTTGATGGGTGTGGTATCTACCCAAGCCATTTCTCAGGGAGCCTATAAAAATTATACGCCGCTGAGTTGGTACGCCAATCAAGGAGCATTGCAGCCAAGCTATGTTCACGCAGTATCCCTCGATGTTCATAACATGAGCCTCGTGAATGTTATACAGATGATTGCCATGAAAGGCAATGTGAGATTAACCTATAATAAAAGCCTACTCCCCAAAAATAGGCGCGTGTCGCTTAACCTGAAAAAATCGTCGGTAGTCGATGCCATAAACAAGGCATTGGACAACACCGGCCTGATGGCGTACGCCTCTCCATCCGGCCAGATTGTCTTCATCAGCGCACCAGAAAAGAAAAAAGAGAATCTGGGTCAATACGTCATTCAGCATACTGTTACAGGTACGGTAACAGATGGTCAGACAGGTGAAGCGTTACCGGGTGTCAATGTTTTGGTAAAAGGAACCAGCACAGGAACAGCTACAGATCCCAAAGGGCATTATTCTCTTGACGCCTCTTCTGCTACCGATACCCTGGTCTTTTCATATATAGGATATGTAACACAGACTATCCCCATTGATGGACAGTCAACTATCAATGTAAAACTACAGCAGCGTGCAATCAGCGGTAAAGAACTTGTTGTCACAGCCTTCGGTATTCAAAGACAAAAGCGATCACTTGGATATGCCGTTACGCAGGTAAGCAGCGAAGATGTTTCAACGGTTAAACAAACAAACATCGTAAATTCTCTGGAAGGTCGCGTTCCTGGTGTGGTCATAACGCAATCAGCTGCCGGACCGGGCAGCGGTACACGAGTAATTATCAGGGGGAACAATTCACTGACCGGGAATAATCAACCTTTATATGTTGTCGACGGAGTACCTATCGATAATGCAGGCTTTGGTTCATCAGCCGGTAGTGGAACCGGGGAATATTCCAGAACTGATTATGGTACAGGTATATCTGACATCAATCCTGATGATATTGCTTCCATTACTGTGCTGAAAGGGCCAAATGCAGCCGCTCTTTATGGTTCCAGGGCATCTAATGGAGTTATACTCATAACGACAAAAAAAGGACGGGCAAATCACGGACTTGGAGTATCGTATTCCTCTAATTTCACTGTTGAAACCCCGATGGTCCTGCCAAAATTCCAGAATATATATGGTCAGGGTGATCAGGGTAATACCTACAATAATCTGTCTAATCTGTTGAATTATGGTGGTTCGTGGGGTGCGAAGATGGATGGCAGTAATCAGTTGGCATGGACCGGCAAAACGGTTCCATATACCGCTCAGCCCAACAACGTCAAGGATTTCTTCAGAACCGGCGGTACCATCATCAACACTCTTGCACTGGAAGGGGGCAATAACAAGGCAACGCTTCGTGCCTCGTATACCAATACCAACGCCAATGCAATTGTACCCAATTCGGGCCTATCCAAGCAAGATTTTGACATTCGTGCTACAGCAAACCTGACGGATAAATTAAGTGTTGATAGCAAAGTCACCTATTTTTATCAACAGGACAAACACCGGATTACCCAGGGTACTGAAGGTATCATGGCTTATCTTTATACGATACCCCGTAACCTGAACATTAGTGACCTGCAAAATTATCAAAAACCGGATGGTTCGGTAAACTCATGGTCCAATGGTAATGGAAACCCTTATTGGGTAGTCGATCATGATATCAACAGTTCTTATCGAAACAGGGTTAACGGTTTCTTGAAAGTGAATTACAATTTCACACCATATCTGTCGGCATTTGTCAGAGTTGGTACCGATCAGGTAAACCAAAAGACCGAAACGGTATATCAACCGGGGCACTGGTTCTATCAAACCGGTCAATTCGCTTACGCAACATACAAGACCGGAGAAACAAACGCGGACTTCCTGGTAACCTTCAATAAAGGACTGACTGATAAGTTCCATGCAGATGTGTTTGTTGGTGGTAATTACAGGCTGGACACGTATCCCGGGCAGAACCCGCCGGCGGAGTGGTATGTAAATGGTCAAGACTTTAAGATACCTACCAAAGCTACTATTGCCAGCGCATCGATTCTTTCAACGAGTTATACCCCAACAGAGTTGAAACGAGTGACCTCATTGTATGGTTCTGCAGAGTTTTCATACAATGATATGGTTTACCTGGACCTGACGGGCCGGAACGACTGGTCATCGACTTTACCCCAAAATAACTGGTCTTATTTCTATCCATCAGCCAGTTTATCTGTGATGCTTAACAGGTTCGTCGATCCCAACCACAAGATTCTGGATTCCTGGAAGGTACGAGGCAGCTGGGCACGTGTGGGTAATGACACAGATCCTTACCAGTTAACAAATGCATTCAACCTGTCCGCTACAACGGATTCGTACCTGGGACTGCCAATTCTGACCAGGCCTTCCGTGTTGAATAATGTTAATCTGAAACCGGAACAAGTAACTTCTACGGAAGTAGGAACAGAAGCACGGTTCTTTGAGAACAGATTACATTTTGATCTTTCTCTGTACAGCATCCTCTCTGATAATCTGATTATGGACGTACCCATCTCTCAGTCCACCGGTTACAGCCAGTTTCACACCAATGTCGGTCAGATCTCCAATAGAGGTATCGAAATAACGCTGGGCGGTATGCCTGTCATGTCCTCCAATTTCAACTGGGACATTTCGGTGAACTTTGCACACAACCAGAATAAACTGGATCGTCTCATCAAAGGACTGGACAATTACATTTTCACCACTACAAATAGCGGTACTGTTACCGTACAGGCAACTGCCGGAGGTGGTTACGGAGATATTATGGGTACAACCTGGATGCGTTCGCCTGATGGGCAAATTGTTGTTGACAACACCGGAAGACCGCTTGCTACATCCGACAAAGTTCATCTGGGCAATTACCAGCCAAATTGGACGGGAGGCCTTTCCAACTCCTTCTCTTACAAGAGCTTCAACTTAAGAGTATTAGTTGATGCCCGTTTTGGAGGCCAGTTGTATTCCGGAACAGGTGCACAGATGGATGCCGCCGGCGTGTCTGCAAAATCATTGCAATATCGCTCCAGCGGAATTGTAGTGAATGGTGTGGTAAATACAGGTACTGCAGCTTCACCAAAATATGTGAAGAACACCAAAAAGATTTCCGCAGAAGAGTATTGGGGTGCTTACAGCGGTATCGCCTCGAATTATATCTATGATCAAACGAATGTCCGCCTGAGAGAGGCATCGCTCACATACTCTCTACCTAAAAGGTTGTTGAATCACACACCGCTGACCGACGTCACCGTAGGTTTGGTCGGAAGAAACCTGTTCTTCTTTTACAAGAAGAGTCCGAACTTCGATCCGGAATCAAGCTTCAGCACCAGCAATTTTGCGCAGGGGGTTTTGTTTGATAACCTCCCAACGACGCGCCAGGTTGGTCTCGATATTAACATCAAATTCTAGTCTCCCGAAAGCTATCGGGACAAATGAGAATGATTATGAAAACAACAAAATATATACTGGCAATCCTCATGTTGGCCGGATTGATGTCTTGTACCAAGATGCTGGATTTTTCAGGGATCAATAAGAATCCAAACGCTATCACGGCCGATGAGGCTAGTGCAAAATACTTTCTGACGCCGGTCGAATATAAACTGTATGCGCCTGACCGGTATCCGTACTGGAGGGCTCAGTTAATCCACGGCGACCGTTATGCCGGTTATTTCACCTTTGGTTATAATGGATCATGGTGGACTGGCGAGCTTGGATACAAATACAACAGCGGGTATACCGATGCAACATACGACTGGCTGGCCGGTTACTTCGAAACGCTGGACAATTTCATGAAACTGACCGGAAAGAACGGGACGTTCGCTAATCCGAAGATGTATGCCGTTGGCCAGATCCTCAAAGGCTTGTACTTTGAAAAATTCACTGATACCTTCGGGATGATCCCTTTTTCTCAGGTTGGGGACCCCACCATCCTGACACCTAAGTTCGATACTCAGGAAACTATCTATAAGGGACTCATTGCCGACTTGGATTCAGCAATGACCACTATTGGCGATGCAACGACAACCGGGCAAGGTATTAATGATATCGGCGCCAATGATGTCTTTTGCCACGGTGATCTTCAGCTTTGGAAAAAGCTGGCCAACACCTTGAAATTGAGGATCGCCCTAAGAGCCTATGGCGCACCGGGGAACGACTTTTCAACCGCTGCTATAAAGCAGGCTATGGGAGCCCCGTTATTAGACGCTACCAGTGGCGATATAACCATGGAAAAGGACAATATCATCACCCAGTGGAACAGTTCCTGTTACGGCGACGTCTGGTGGAATTTTGGTGGCGTTGGTTCCAAATGGAAAGTTTCTCAACCTCTGATTGATTATCTGAAAAACAACAACGACCCCAGGCTGGCTAAATACGCAACACCTGCGGCTGGTGGTACGCAGACATGGATACGCCCCAAACAGGCTAATGACGCTAAAGGATACACCCTGTTCCCAAAACTCACGAATTATGTCCTGCAGTCATTGACTGATCAGGGTGTTCCTTATACGAAAACCAGTTACGCAGATTCGATCGTGGTGACCGTTCCGCAAAACCAATATTACGTAGGCGAACCTGTGAGACTTAGCGGGTATGTTTATAATTACGTTTCAGAACCCTTCTTTTCGAATCCTGCTGCTGATATCATCCAGCAAAAAAATCAGGGGAAACCCATCTTCCCTGAAATAGTGCTGACTTCCGCAGAATCATATTTCATGCAGGCCAAAGCCGTGGTTATGGGTCTGGCCAGCGGTAATGCCAACCAACTCTACCAGGATGGTATTACCCAGGCCATGAAACTATGGGGCGTTTCTGATGCAAATATTCAGGCTTATCTCGGTTCCAGCGCGTCTCTGGCAAGCTTAACCGGTTCTACGACCTCCGACCTGCAGAAAATAGCCATCCAACGCTGGATCGCATCCTACACCGATGGGTTTGAAGGCTGGGCTGTTGTACGCAAATCGGGTTATCCGGCTGTGTTGGCCAATGGAGTAACCGATCCTGATATTAATGGGTTGGGCACTATCAATGGCGACTATCCAACCCGTATGCGTTACGGAACCTCTGTTCAGGATAATAACGGCACTAATTATCAGGCTGCTGTGTCCGCACAGGGCCCTGACATGCAGAACACCCTGTTGTGGTTTGAGAAAAAGTAAATGATAACATTTTGCGAACTAAGGGGAGCCCCGGCTCCCCTTTTTTGTACACAATCCCCGAATACTAATTAGCGTCCGTTCGATATAGTAAAATGTTCAGGATTAGGTTGATTTCACGGCTTCAAGGTATTCGAAAATGGGTTCTGGCCACTGTACCTCACCCCAACCTCCCGCCCCGATGCCTCGGGGTCGGGACAAGCTATCTCCATATCCATGGAGAGGGGCTATTTTAAATTTTTGTCCGCGAGAATCCGCCTCATCGGTGTTGTCCGTGTTCTATTCTTTTTTGCCATCGATTCTTATCTCGACTCACGTTAATTACAACATGATCAAATCTTGATACACAGGCGTTCAGCACAAAAAAAGTTAAACTTTCTGTACCATCATCTTATGTGTTTACAATTTGCTTCATTATTATAAAGTCTGAAATCATATAGATCCAATCAGAATATTATGTGATCACCTATGGCAACTCGTAAGGATTTTCTCAAAACCAGTGCAATGGCAGCCGCTGGTCTTATTACTCTGCCTCTCAAGTTCCCCTATTCCATCGAACCTGCCGGCTTCACCAGTAAACGTCCCAAGCCGTCAGAACGGTTGTTTACCAGCAAGGCCGTCGAGGATACAATCAGAGAGGTTACAAAAGCGCTGCCAGATCAAAAACTGGCGTGGCTCTTCGAGAATTGTTTTCCCAACACGCTGGATACGACGGTTGAGTTTGAAATGAAGAACGGTCGCCCCGACACTTTTGTCATCACCGGCGATATCAAAGCCATGTGGCTCCGGGATTCTTCGGCCCAGGTATGGCCCTACCTGCCATTGACGCCGAAGGATACGCATCTGCGGCAGTTGATTGCCGGCGTTGTCAACCGGCAATCCCAATGTATCCTGATTGATCCCTACGCCAACGCTTTCAACAAGAAACCGACCGGAAGTGAATGGGACAGCGATCACACCAAGATGAGTCCCTGGCTGCACGAACGCAAGTGGGAGATCGACTCGCTCTGCTACCCTATCCGTCTGGCCCACGGCTACTGGAAAACAACTGGCGACACTTCCGTTTTCGATGCGGACTGGAAAAAAGCCATGGCACTGATCGTCAAAACGTTCCGGCAGCAGCAACGCAAGCATGACCATGGGCCGTATCATTTTCAGCGGACAACTCCTAATCCATACGACACGCAATCCCTGGGAGGCTATGGTAATCCCGTGAACCCTGTGGGCCTTATATGCTCGATGTTTCGCCCTTCGGACGATGCTACGTTCCTGCCCTTTCTGATTCCATCCAATGCTTTTGCGGTCGTTTCACTGCGTCAATTGGCGGAAATAAGCCATAAGGTTACACATGACGGCGCTTTTGCAACCGAGTGCAGTAATTTTGCAACCGAAGTGGAGCGGGCGTTGCAACAATATGCCTTGAGCGAACATGATCACTATGGAAAGATCATCGCCTATGAAACGGACGGCTTTGGCAATCACCTGTTTATGGATGATGCCAATGTACCCGATCTGCTTGGACTGCCTTACCTGGGGTATCTGAGAAAAGATGACCCACTCTACAAGCGTACCCGTGCTTTTGTGCTTAGCAACAGCAACCCCTTCTTTTTCAAGGGAACAGCGGCCGAAGGCATCGGTAGCCCGCATACCGGGTTAAACCGGATATGGCCGATAGGCATCACGATGCGTGCGCTCACCAGCACCGACGAGAAGGAAATGCATCATTGCATCGACATGCTCTTGCTCTCAACCGCCGGCACCGGGTTCATGCACGAATCTTTCGATAAAGATGATCCGTCAAAATTTTCCCGTTCCTGGTTTGCATGGGCCAATACCTTGTTCGGAGAGATGATCCTTCACATGTATCACGAGCATCCGAAGGTTCTGGGCATTTAGGTAATAATAATGATACGTAAGCTATCAGCGGAAGGCTGTCGGCATTCAGTCCTCAAATTATATATCGCAAGTTTTCAACTTGTGGCCATCATAACGTTCTAAACCAAGTTATAATGATAATAACCGCTATTCCCGCAAAAATATGTCACAAGTCACAGACTTACGACATATAGAGCATTCAGCCTGCTAACTGGTTATTTTAATCCGGAACCCGCGGCATGCTCCAATATTACTTTAATACAGAAACAAACATCTAAATCAAATATTATTATGAGTAAACTGGTTATCGGTATCGACATCGGCGGTACTAATACGCGACTGGGAATAGTTAACGAGGATGGTGAAATCCTGAATGAGAGTTCATTTTCAACCAGTGCGTATGATGAGATAGATGATTATCGGAAAGCCCTGCAGGATCATGCGGCTCAGCTTATCAAATATGCTGATGACCGGGGCATCGGGAAGATTGCCGGAATTGGTATCGGGGCTCCTAATGGCAATTATTATAATGGTTCCATTGAAGATGCCCCTAATCTCAGGTGGAAAGGTACGCTTCCACTGGCTAAAAACATGGAAGATCATTTCAACATTACCTGCCGCCTTACCAATGACGCCAATGCTGCCGCGCTTGGCGAGATGTTATTCGGCTCGGCTAAAGACTACAAGGACTTCATCGTCATCACACTTGGTACAGGTCTTGGCAGTGGTATCGTCGTCGGTGGACAAATGGTTTACGGCCATGATGGTTTTGCCGGTGAGGTGGGTCACAGCACGGCGGTATATGGCGGGCGCCAGTGCGCATGCGGCCGGAAAGGCTGCCTCGAGACCTATGCTTCAGCCACAGGCATCAAACGAACCGTTGCCGAACTGCTAGCCAACAGCATCGAACCGTCATCTCTGCGAAAGATCCCTTTCAACGCGCTCGACGCAAGAGTCATCTTTGAAGAAGCCCAGAAGGGTGATTCCATTGCGATGCAGGCATTCGAGTTTACAGGTGACATGCTGGGACGTGCGCTTGCCAACGCCGTTGTTTACACCTCTCCCGAAGCCATCATACTGATGGGCGGCCTTGCAGAGGCAGGCAAGCTTATTCTTGATCCTACTAAAAAAAGTATGGAAGAAAACGTGCTCAACCTGTACAGGGGAAAAGTGAAACTTTCTGTTTCAAGCCTCAAAGCTCACAACACCGCCTTGCTTGGTGCCGCGGCTATCGTCTGGCAGGAACCGGCAAGCTGATCAGATATCGTCTTCAAGGGTCAGCCATCTTTATTTTTAGCACCTATTTTGGGGTGTTTCACTGCTAATACATATAGGTATTGTTATGGGAAAGAATCAATCACGTAAGGAATTCATCAAAAGCAGTTTATCTCTCGCAGCCCTTCCGCTTATCGGCCTGCCAAAACGTTTTGAGGCCCTGTCAGAATCTTTTTTTAACAGCACAGACCTGAAGCAGGATCCTGAACTTTCAAAGAGAGTCGATGAGCTGATCAGCAAAATGACTCTCAGAGAAAAAATCAGCCAGATGCAATATGATGCCCCGGCAATTCCACGGCTGAATATACCGGCCTACAACTGGTGGAATGAAGGCCTTCACGGCGTTGCCCGGGCAGGACTTGCAACCGTGTTCCCACAGGCGATCGGGATGGCATCAACCTGGAATACGGACCTGATGCACAGGGTTTCCACTGCTATCTCTGATGAGGCACGTGCCAAGCACTCTGCTTTTCTCAAACGCGATATTCACAGCATCTATACCGGCCTTACCTTCTGGTCACCGAACATCAACCTCGTCCGTGACCCGCGCTGGGGACGGGGTCAGGAAACATACGGTGAAGATCCGTATCTGACCGGCCATATTGCCGTGGCCTTCATCAGGGGTATGCAGGGTGATGATCCCAAATACTTGAAACTCGTAGCCACTTCCAAACACTTCGCACTTTACAGTGGTCCTGAGCCGGCCCGACACGATATTAATGTCAAAGCCAGTGATTATGATCTTTATGATACGTATCTGCCGGCATTCCGGACCACCATCGATGAGGCGAATGTCCAGTCGGTGATGTGTGCTTATAACAGCTTCCGCGGTTATCCGTGCTGCGGCAATAACGTGCTGCTTCATCGCATTCTGCGTGAACAGTGGAAATTCGACGGTTATGTTGTCTCCGACTGCTGGGCCATCAGCGATTTTGTCTCCGGTCACCACGCTTCGGACAATGCCAAAGAAGCGGCCGCTCTGGCTCTCAAGCGCGGAACTGATCTGAATTGTGGCGTCACATTTAAACATCTCGACGAATCCGTCAAGGCCGGGCTGGTCAATGAAAGTGAAATTGACAAGGCACTCCACCGGTTGTTTACCGCACGGTTCCGCCTGGGAATGTTTGACGATCCTTCCGAGGTACCTTTTGCGAATCTCCCCTACTCGGTTGTCGACAGCGAAGATCACAGACAGCTGGCTTTGCAGATGGCACGTGAATCCATCGTTCTACTTAAAAACGAGCCGGCTGCTCCTGGAACCAAACCAATACTCCCGCTGCCTAAAGATCTTAACTCACTGGCGGTCATCGGCCCGAATGCTGACGATTATGATCTCATGCTCGGCAACTATCACGGCACGCCGTCAGACCTGGTTACCCCGCTCGAAGCCATCAGGTTTAAAGTTTCTGCAGTCACTGAAGTCAAATATGCCCAGGGATGTGAGTTGGTCGAAGGATTTCCGCATATGGTACGAGTGCCATCCGAATACCTCTCTCCATCAAATGGTAAAGGCAAAGGACTATACGGCGAATATTTCGACAACCAGGATTGGAAAGGGGAGCCAGCCATCAGCCGTGTGGATCATGACGTTCATTTCATCTGGCTGGACAACACGCCCGTTAATCATAAGATGGCTGCTAAATTTTCGGCCCGATGGACCGGTACCATCAAAGCTCCAAAAACCGGCAAATATGCCATCGGGATCAGTGCCCACAACATCGGGCGCATGTATTTTGAGGGTGAGAGAAAGATCGATTTCAATAACGAGCACGAGCCGGAACTACGCTCATTTGAAGCCGATTTGACCAAGGGCAAAGAATATAAAATAAAGATTGAATTCGCCAACTACGGAGCCGACCCGCAGATCAGACTGATGTGGAGCATACCGAACGAAAACATGCTTGAAGAAGCGGTTGAAGCGGCTAAGTCCTCGGATGCCGTGCTCATGTTCCTCGGCCTCAGTCCTCGCCTGGAAGGGGAAGAGATGAAGGTCGATCTGGATGGATTCAACGGAGGCGACCGTACCAAACTGACGCTCCCCGAAACACAAATTGAGCTGATTAAAAAGGTGCAGGCAGTTGGTAAACCGACCGTTCTGGTCCTGTTGACCGGTAGCGCCGTCTCGTTTGCATGGGCAAGGGATCACACTCCCGCTATCATTCAGTCCTGGTATGGTGGCGAGGCGGGCGGTCCCGCCTTAGCCGATGTCCTCTTCGGTGATTTTAATCCGGGCGGTCGCCTGCCTTTCACTATTTATGAGACGGCCGATGACCTCCCGCCATTTGAAGACTACGACATGAAAAACAGGACGTATCGATACTATGAGGGCAAGCCATTCTACCCGTTTGGGTACGGACTCAGCTACACCCATTTCTCCTACAGCAACCTACAACTGCCGTCTTCAGTCGAAACCGGCAAAGATGCTGAATTTAGCGTTGTTGTCCGCAATGATGGCAATAGTGACGGAGATGAAGTTGTCCAGATATATCTCTCCTATCCGGGGGCCAAATCAAAGGCACCCATCCGGGCGCTGAAAGGCTTCACGCGCATCCATCTCAAACCAGGTGAATCGCAGGCTGTGGCATTCAAATTGAAAGCTGAAGACCTGGCACTCGTCAATATGCGGGGGGAACGTGAGATTCACCCCGGTGCGATTACCGTACATGCCGGCGGCAAGCAACCGGGGTTCAAAGGGATCATCGATGCCTCCACAACCCAGGTTGTCAGCGGCACATTGCGGCTCAAAGGCAGGAAAGTTACACTCGAAGGATAACCTGTTTATGCGACCAGGCCTCAGCGGTTTTGAAAACTCTTGAGGTCTTTCCTAAATCTGATACTTGAAGATTAATTAACCATCATTATTTCGAAATTTATGAAACAAGGATTAATTCCAATTCTCAGAAAAGCGGTATATGTTTGCACGATTATCGCTGCCGGTCTGTCGCTATCCGCCTGCAACCAGGGCTCTCAGACAGCTGGCAAACCCGAAGCCGAACCCGTGAACTATGTCGATCCTTTTGTCGGGACCGGTGGCCACGGACATACGTATCCGGGTGCAACCGTACCTTTCGGCATGGTACAGGTGAGCCCGGATAACGGGCAGTCCGGGTGGGATTACTGTTCCGGTTATCACTATCCCGACAGCACGATCGCCGGATTCAGCGTCACCCATCTCAGCGGGACCGGCATCGGTGATCTGGCCGACCTTTCCTTTATGCCTTTCGACGGAACCAAGGTCGATACAGCCAGAGGCGCCGTCTATTCCCATTATTCACATGCCAATGAATCGGCTGAGCCCGGTTTCTACAAAGTCACTTTGGACAACGGAATCAGCGTCTCACTCACTGCCAGTCCCCGTGTCGCCTTCTACCAGTATCATTTTCCCAATAATGATCAGCCGGCGGTATCCCTTGATCTCGGTTTTGCCATCAACTGGGATAAACCGACCGGAACCTACATTCACGTGATCAACGACACGCTTGTGACCGGATATCGCATGTCAACCGGATGGGCAAAAGACCAACGAGTATATTTTGCCGCGGTATTTTCCCAACCCATCAAAAAATTTGTAGCCGTCAATAAGGGACAGGTTGTGACCGGTCAGTCGGAAGTGAAAGGGACCAAAACACATGGCTTCTTCATATTTGATTCGAATTCGGATGCATCCCTGCTCCAAAAGGTCGGGATATCGTCGGTAAGCATCGAAAATGCGACCGAGAACCTGGAGAAGGAAGTTCCATCATGGAATTTTAAAGAGGTGCGTGAAACAGCCTGGAACAGCTGGAAAAAACAGATGGGCAAAATCGATGTTCAGTCGGATAACATATCCCATCTGCGGACCTTCTATTCGGCGCTTTATCACTCTATGCTGGCACCCACTCTGTTCATGGATGTAAACGGCCAGTATCAGGGAGCTGACGGAAAGGTTCACACTGCAAAAGATTTCGTTAACTACAGCACGTTCTCCTTGTGGGATACCTTCCGCGCGGAACATCCGCTTCTCACCTTCCTTGAACCGGATCGTGTAAATGACATAATCAATTTCATGCTGGCCTTTTACCAACAGCACGGCTTGTTGCCGGTGTGGGAACTGACCGGCAATGAGACAAACACGATGATCGGATATCATGCCATCCCGGTGATCACCGACGCCTATTTCAAAGGATTCCGGAAGTTTAATGTCGAGGAGGCATTCGAGGCCATGAAAAAGAGCGCCAATGAAGAAAATGCCGGCGTAAAACTCTTTAACAAATACGGTTATGTTCCTTCTGATAAAGAAACCGAGTCCGTTTCAAAAACGCTTGAATATGCTTACGACGACTGGTGCATAGCACAGATGGCCAAGGCCTTGGGTAAGGAGGCCGATTACAAGGAATACTATAAGCGCTCGCAGAACTACCACAATCTATACGATCCTGCAACAGGGTTCATGCGTCCCAGGCTGGCGAACGGAAAATGGGAGACCCCGTTTGATCCGCTTGCTGCTCCGACCAATTTCAGCAAGCGAAATTACACCGAAGCAAACGCATGGCAATACCTTTGGTTCGTGCCCCAGGATATTCCGGGCCTGGTGAAGCTGATGGGTGGGAATAAGCAATTTTCGACGCGCCTGGACACCTTGTTTACCACACAGCCGCATGTCCATAATGGCGGCATCGCTGATATGAGCGGACTTATCGGCCAATATGTTCAGGGCAACGAACCGGATCAGCAAACGCCCTATCTATATGATTATGTGGGTGATGCATGGAAGACGCAATCGGTCATCCACACCATCGTAGATTCTCTTTATAGGGATACTCCGGATGGTCTGCCCGGCAATGAAGACTGCGGCCAGATGTCGGCCTGGTACGTATTTAGCGCACTGGGTATCTACCCGGTAAATCCTGCAAACGGAGTGTATGCCATTGGCAGTCCGTTATTTTCAAAATCCACCATCCATCTGGGTGATGGCAAAGATTTCACCATCGAGGCGGACGGCGTTTCGGATCAAAATGTATATATCCAGTCCGCCACTCTGAACGGGCAAAACTACGACAAACCATATATCACCTATGATGATATCATGAATGGTGGTACCCTGGCCTTTAAAATGGGACCCAAGCCTAATAAACAATGGGGATCATCATCTCAAGACACCCCGCCCCTCACGGCATTTAATAAATAAAACCCTCTTGTATCCGTGACATTCCGTGGCAACAATATTTATAAAATGCCACGGAATGTCACGGAGAAAAATCAAACGAAGTACGTTTACAATTAATCACTCATGAAAAGATCATTTAGCAGGCTCTTTATCTATGTTTTCATTGCAGGTATCATGGCAGGATTTTCTCTCGACTGCAACGCGCAGGCTTTACCTGCCGATAATGCCCCGGTGAACCGTCCCTTGTGGGCCAACAAAGCAAAACAGGCCTTTTTGCATGCCTGGAATGGGTATAAAAAATATGCCTGGGGACATGATCAGTTAAAGCCCCTCTCACACAGTTACTACGACTGGTATTCGCGCTCACTGCTGATGACGCCCGTTGATGCTTTCGACACCATGAAACTCATGCACCTGAATAAGCAGGCGGCCGAGGCCAAAAAACTGATCTTCAGCAAACTCTCTTTTGATGTCGATTCATACGTGTCCACGTTCGAGATTACGATCCGCATGCTCGGCGGACTGCTGTCGTCATACGAACTGGATCACGACAAACGCTTTCTTGATCTCGCACGGGATCTCGGCAATCGTATGCTCCCGGCTTTTGATACGCCGACAGGAATGCCATATGAATATGTAAACCTGAAAACCGGTCAAACCAAGGGGGATGTGAACAGCAGTGCTGAAATTGGGACCCTGATCCTCGAATTCGGCACGCTCAGCAAGCTTACACATGATCCGGTGTATTATAACAAGGCAAAAAAAGCCTTAGTGGCGTTGTACAACCACAGGTCATCCATCGGGTTGGTTGGCACCACCATCAATGTTAAGACGGGGAAATGGGTCAATACCGACAGTCATGTAAGCGGTGGTATCGACTCCTATTACGAATACCTGGTCAAAGCCTGGAAGTTATTCGGTGACAGGCAATTCAAGACAATGTATGACAACACCATACAGGCGGTCAATAAATATGTGGCCGATTCAGTATCGACCGGTTTATGGTACGGACATGTGGATATGAATACAGGTAAGCGCACAGCCACACATTTTGGCGCACTCGATGCTTACTTCCCGGCAGTTCTTGCATTGGGTGGTGATTTGCACCGCGCCGAATTGCTCGAGGCCTCCTGCTATAAGATGTGGATGGTGGCTGGTGTGGAACCGGAACAGCTCGATTATTCGGATATGAAGATCATTAATCCGTCCTATGCATTACGCCCGGAAAACCTGGAATCGGCCTATTATCTCTACCACTACACGAAAAACCCCATCTATCTGAAACGGGGCAGAGACATGTTTGCCAGCATTCTCAAATATTGCCGTACAGATGATGGTTATGCCGGACTCAAGGATGTACGCACCAAGACACAGGAAGATTATATGGAAAGCTTCCTGTTTGCCGAGACCTTTAAATATGCGTACCTGCTTTTTTCACCGCCTTCAACGCTCGATTTCAACAAAATCATCTTCAACACCGAGGCCCATCCGTATCTGCGCAACTTGAAGTGACATGATTTTTAGCCGCCGATATCCGCGGAATTGGAATGTGCAGGGTAATTATGAGATATGAGACGTAGGGGCAATCCCCTGTGATTGCCCCTACGTCTCAAAACCTCCCGCTGATACTGATGTGCACCTTGCCGTTATCAATGGGAGTATTTGCCGATTTGGCGTACGTGAAACGGAGCTGTCCCAGGGCGGTATGTACGGAGAAGCCGAGGCCATAGGAGTATAACCGCTGAACGATACTGCCGGTACGCACCAATCCTGCATGCATAGGCGGGCGGTAATAGGTGCCGGCTGCTCCGAAAAGAAATCCATAGGCCCGTGCTTCAAGCAGGTAACGCCATTCCACATCGCCCCAGAGCATTCGGGAGGCGGAAAACTGTTCTTCGGCATACCCACGCAGAGATTCGGCACCACCAAAGCGATACAGATCGCTCTCATAATAAGGTCCCGCCTGAAGCACAAAGGCATGGATAGATGGCGTGACAACCTGCCTTCGAAACACCCGGAAATAGGGTTGCGCATCGACATGCAGCGACTGGTACCTGATACGCTGTCGGTCGATTCCGGCCAGGGTATCCTGGCCTATCCACTTGAATCCGGTCTCCGCCGTAAAACCAACCTGTAAACCTCGCGTTGGATTATCCAGGTAATCGACGTTCTGGTATTGAACCCCGAAGTCGAGCAGGCTCACAGAGGCATCAACAACCGGGTAGACCAGTGCACCCTGGCCACTTACCGCCGTTACTTCTCTCCTTACGCCCAATGAAAGCCGGGTTGTAGAATTCAACTGGTAATCGGTTGAGATATGAATAGATCGCTGCTGGTAACTACTGTCCTGCTGATAGAACCGAAAGTTGAAACCTGCTCCGAGCGGCTGTCCAAACAAAAAATCCTGGTGGTACCCACCCTGGAAACGCGTGACATACTGTTGCAGGCGCTGGAACGACAGATCAAGCGCAGAGCCATCCCAGATGGCATTTTTAACGGATAAATGACCGGTGCCGACAATGATGTTGCTTTGGCCTGCCCTGGGTACATAACCCACAATCAGATCAAACGAATTGGTGTTCTTTTCTACTACCGGATAGGCCACGTAATATTTGTCTCCTTCCTTTACGATACCAGCCTCTCCCACTTTCGTAAACAGATCCGAATTTTGCAGGTTTTCCCGGCCGGTTTCCAACTGGCGGTCTGTGATAATGGATGAGTCTCTGATACCCGCGATCCTGGCCAGGTATGAGGCGTCGTTATACCGGCGCCCTGCGAAAATTACCCCGCTCACCCGGACCTGGTCTCCGGCGGATACCCTGATATGTGCCGATATATTGCCTGTTTTTGGATTAGGGTCCAGTGAATCAACAACTCCTTTGGCAAACAGGTATCCTTTATGGGATAGATCGCCAATCATAGCCTCAATGAACGCGTTGAGGTGACTCGCTTCATACGCTTCACCCTGATACAGGTGATTTTCTTTCTTCAGCTGATCCATTTCATACCCGGAAATCAGTTGCTCCTTGTCTAAATAAACCTGGACTAATCCCCAGTGGTATCTTTGCCCCTGATGGGCGTATATGACTATCTTATGTGATTTTTTTCGAGATGGCAGCAAGATGGAATCAATTCGTGCATCAAAATGGCCATCCTTGTAGAGATAAGTCAATGCCTGCTCCCTGGCTCTGGATCGCAACCGGACATCCGGTGTCCCTTCAGGCACACGGACCCTCATTTTTTTTACCTTTTGTGAACGAAGATGCAGGATTACCCGGTAATCAACGGTCCCCTTCTGTGCATAGCTTCGTACAGAAAAACAGGCAGCCACAAAAAAACTCAGGATGATATAACCAAGATGTAAAACGGATGTTCGCATGTTCAAACCGGCTGGCGGTCAGGCGATTCTCAATCGTCTGACCGCTTAATGATCACATTCCATGGAAGATATCCGAATCATGGACAATACGCACCCTGATAATAATTTTGAATGATGAATTATTAATTTTGAATTGATTTCCTTCATCTTGATGATGATTACATGATGGGGGTGTCCACACAACCCGGCACAGTTAAATTCCCTCTTTTATTCATGAGACGTGGGGAACACCCACCTTAGTCCTCCCACAAGGGAGGAGATTGGCTTGTCCCCTTGAGGGGACTTTTAGGGGGTGTGGAGTTGCTACATTTGAGTGGACACTAAGTTAAGGTATACTGTGGTGT
>DATFNI010000321.1:0-3547 GCA_035266485.1 Balneolales bacterium | reverse complement strand
AACTTGTCCGGTTCATTATTCTCCTGGTGAAAAACAAGGGGGGGATTGTGCCCGGCATTTATATAATGCAGCGTTGTGGTTTTGGGGTCCAGGTATCCCCAGAAAAAGGTTACAAAGGTATCAGGTGGCGTATTTTTGTAGATGATGTCGTTCATCCGGCCCGTTTTCTGCTCCAGAGTCAGTTCCAACGGGGTCATAGTATGCAGTAACGCCTGCATGTTTGCCATGATCAGGGAGGCGGGAACACCTTTCCCGGTGACGTCGCCCACAGCAACCGTGAGATTGGAATGATCGTCGGGTATCAGATCAAAATAATCTCCTCCGACCTGGCGGGATGGGATGTTGCGTGCCGCAATATCGAGTCCGGGTAAAGTGGGAATATCAGAAGGGAAAAGACCTTCCTGGATCGTTCTGGCGATACCCAGTTCCTTTTCCATGCGTTCTTTTTCAATCCGTTCCTCCAAAAGCCAGGTCTTCTGAATGGACATGATGGTGAGATTTCCTAAAGAGACCAGGAAATTACCATCCGTTTCAGAATACGCTTCGTTATTACCGCGCGGACCGACCCCGATAAGGGCTGTCTTTTTATCCGTGATATAAAGAGGGACTAACAGGTGGATGTTATTTTCAGAGATAAACGGGTTGGAGTCGTTCGACACGCCATCATCATAAAAGGAGATCGTGTTATATCTTTTAAAGACATCGTTGATCTCCGCCTGTGTTGGCTTATGTTTCAGCCCATTTTGGGCGATCATGGTCCGTTTGCCATTGTGCCCCATCACAAAAAAGAAGGTGCGGACAAACATCTGCCCAAGCAGCGCAAACTTGAATATTCGCACAATCTGTGCACGATCGACGGTAAAGTTGAATTCCTTGCTTATATCAAAAAGGGTATGCAGTTCCTGTACTTTGCGATCCAGATTGCGGTTGGAACGGGTGAGATCCTCGAAAAGCTCCGAGTTGTAAATGGCAACAGACGCCATCACAGTCAACGTCTGAATGAAATCCTTTTCACGTGCGTTTAATGACTCCTTTGTCGCTTTGGGTCCCAGGCAAAGAAAACCAATGTGCTGGTTACTTGTTTTGAGCGTTATGATAATGTGGGGCATGGTGCCAACTTCGGTACAAGGCAGGACCTTAAGCTGACCGGGGCCCATCTCGTGGAAAAGACCTTCCCGAAGTTCCTTAGAGTCAGGCAATTGCACGATATCATTCTCGTGCATATAGACAGGCCCCTTGGCTTTCACAACCCGGTAAAAATCGTCATGATCATAGATGAGGATCGCTGCGCGGGTAATAAGAAGCTTGCCCATTACGATGAGAAGCAGATGATTGAGGACAAAATCCAAATCATATGATTCAATTAAAAGGCGGGTAGTTTCGAGCAGGGCGGATAACTCGAACCGGCTTTGACGTTCTTCGATGTCTCGTATGTTTTCCGACATCAGTCTTTTTTAAGGGTTTTCCTCATCCGAATTTCATTGTGTATGTCATTCTTCCGGTATTCAACCGCGTCCATCAGTTGCCTGATCAGATAGACACCGACACCGCCACGTTTCCCGTTATGAATGCTTTTACGTATATCGGGTTCGTGATATGTTCGGGGGTCAAAGGATTCGCCGCTATCGATCAGAGAGACACAAAATTCATGGTCATCACCGCTAAGCTCAATTTGTACAACCTGCGTTGTATCGTTATGGTAGGCGTGCTTCACCACATTGGTGTATGCTTCGTCAACCGCTAATCGTATATCTTCAACTTCGGATTCGGAAAAGCCAAATTTACGCGCATGACGTGCAACAAAGTCCCTGATCTCGGACAGGTGCCGGGTAGTCGCCGATACTGTGATAATATGTTTGGCTAAGGTTGGCAATGGGGTGGTTTTAATTCATGCAGAAAATTGATGTATTGCCTGATCTTCTGTTTCAAAAATATCATACAACGTAGGGAACCCCAGTAAGTCGAAGACGTTGAAGACACGAGGTTTCATGTTTGACAATTTTATGTCGCCGCCGCGCTGCCTGAGATCCTCGATATATGCCATGAACACGCCCAGACCGGCGCTGGCTATGTAATCGAGATTCTGACAATTCACGATAATTTTGATTCTGTCTTCCTTTATCAGGTTTTGAAGCATATCCTCGAGCTGAGGAGATGTATGAGCATCCAACTCTCCGTGAAGCTCCAGGATTGTGTACTGACTTTTTGCCCGTTGTTGTATACGGAATGCACTCATACCGGATCCTGTATTAGTTTTAGTAAAAACCTACCAACCCACTCACTGACTGCATGTGATGGATTTTCAAGGATAAAATAAAACATAAGGATGCCCATTTCATAGTTTTTGTAAGACAAAACACACAATATGTTAGGCGTTGAGTGAAATTTTTATACTCATACGTGTATAAAATGGAAAAGATGCGTTTGTTTGAGTATTGAGCAAACTGTAGGTCGGAGAGCTTCTCCGGCAAAATGGAGCCCGGCACTGCCTGAAGGCGAATGTGATATCAATTCAACTTGATCTGTGGTTATGATTAGGTTATCCCGGGTTACAGGGACAATAGGCGAGCAGCTTTTCGTGTCAGGCAGGTTAGTACCAACGTTACATTTGCTCTGAAACATCCCCTATTTAACCACAAATCTGAAATGTGCAAGGCGGTTACACTCACTGATTGCCTCTGCAGCGTTGGTGCTGGTCGGTCCCGAAAGCTTTCGGGACGCGACCTACGTAGGTCGGACAGCTTTGTCCGACAGTAATAAACCCGGCATGGCCTGTGGGCGTTCGTGACATCGATACAACCTGATTGGCGGTTACGATTTATCTCCCCGCTTTGCAGGAACAATAGGCGAGCAGCTTTTCGTGGCAGGTGCGGGTTTTAAAGCCAGCTTTGTAATGCAAAAAATAAAAAAGGCGTCACACGTATCAGGTGCCACGCCTTAAACTATTCATCAAGAGAGACGCTACTTGAGCGCTATCAAATATGCAGAAATTTCAGTCTAATAGCAATATCCCGGTGACCGGACGTATTAAAAAACGTAAAATTGTGTTACCTGATAAATACACTTAAAACAACCGATCCGCATATGTTTTAAGTGTGTAATTGATTATTTAATGCAAAAACAGAATGTAAATACCTCACCCCAACCCCTCTCCATATCCATGGAGAGGGGCTAGTTTAACGTGAGGTCTGGATACGATCCGGCATTGAAGTGCTATTCGGTGGAAATTTCTCCCTTGGCGAAGGTAATGGTGCTAACTTAAGAGGTTTTACTTCTTAAATCTAAAATCGCTAATCGTCAATCGTTAATCAAAAAACGGATTTAAGAACAAGGATTAACGATTTTCGATTTCAGATTTTCCATGGTTTATGACTAATGTTAGCACCATTATTGACGAAGGGGGATAGGGGTCGCGTCAAGCTAAGCCCGTGAAAGGGGGATTAGCATAGTTCTTTGAAACCTTTCGTAGGAAACCAGCAGGTAGCCAATCCTGTCCGGTAAAGTCTAACCAACAGCCGGAACCGAGTCTTGCGTAGTCGGCAGAGAT
>DATFNI010000320.1:0-4719 GCA_035266485.1 Balneolales bacterium | reverse complement strand
CAGGAAGAGCACCAGTGAACTGGCTTCTTACTTCGAACAACGGCTCCCGAGACCAGGAACTGGTTAAACTCACGGGCCGTCGCCGCCTCATAACGATAATCGATAGTCAGATAGGGTTTGTCCCACTCGCCGAGCACACCCAGCCGCTTAAATTCATCCCGTTGCTTTTTGATCCACTTTCCGGCATATTTACGGCAGGCGCTGCGAAAGGCAAGCTTACTGATCTCTTTTTTCTTGGCGCCTAATTCCTTATCAACATTATGCTCAATGGGAAGGCCGTGACAATCCCAGCCGGGAACATAGGAACAGTGATAGCCGCTCATTCGTTTTGAGCGCAGGATAATATCTTTTAAGATCTTATTTAAAGCATGCCCAATGTGAATATGACCATTGGCATAGGGGGGACCGTCATGGAGGACATAGTCAGGCCGCCCCTTGGTCCCCTCCTCTATTTTTTCGTAGAGTTTTTCAGCGTCCCATTTCTTCAGAAACTCAGGCTCCCGCTGGGCGAGATTGGCCTTCATTTTAAACTTTGTATCAGGTAAATTCAGGGTGGATCGATAATCCATATCTATAACTCCGGGAAATAAGGAAAATTGTTAATTCGCAAAACATAAAACAATACCAGCAACAGCTTATTCCGGCTGTGCCAGAAATTTTCATGATACCCTGGCGGGTATAGATCCTATGGAAGCAGTTTCTCCTTGGTAACTCCAATAGACCGTTTGCAACATAGGCGATAAATCGTACATGTTACGCATATAGGGTCTAATTTGCAATAGTAATATTTTGATGGTCTCGCAAGCAGTCGCTCGACATCCCCGTGCCCACTGGGACTTGTGATTTTACGAGGTGGCGCTGGATCTTTTGAGACTTTTTGCGACATTGTCATATTTTGGTTTCCAGATCATTGTTTGGAGGCTATAGTTTTATAACGAACTTGCTAACAATATGAATTTACCACAGAGGGTACGGAAAAATTCTCTACTCACTGCCCCCTGCTCTTTTTGTGGTGAAAATACTATACAATTGCATAACGGAGAGACTAATGCCGAAACTAATTGCCATGGCTGGCAAGGGCGGCGTAGGGAAAACAACGTTAACCGCCCTTCTTGTAAAATACTTGCTGGAAAAAAAACAGACGCCAATTCTGGTTGTTGATGCAGACCCAAACACCAACTTAAACGAATTGTTAGGCCTTGACGTTCACATGACCATCGGTCAGATACGTAAAGAAATCAAAGGAGAACTACCGGCCCATATGAGTCGTGACCAGTACATGGAAATGAAAGTCCACCAGGCGCTCATTGAGGAAACCGGGTTCGACCTGATGGTCATGGGACAACCGGATGGGCCCGGCTGTTATTGCGCCGCCAATCAGTTCCTGGCCATGACTATGGATCACTTAACCGATAACTACAAATACATTCTGGTGGATAACGAAGCAGGCATGGAACATTTAAGCCGAATGAACCTTACACTTATCGACCACCTTCTTGTAATTTCCGACCCCTCGGCCCGAGGTATTATGACTGCCGGACGAATTTCTGAAATCACCGGGCCTCTCAAACTTTCAGTGCGAGACAAAAAACTCATCGTCAACCGTGTTCCGGATGCTGCCCCTGAAGCCCTCATGAAGAAAATTAACGAAACAGTAAAACAGTCGGATCTCCCATTGGGCGGCCTCCTGCACGCCAGCGATGCGCTAGTCGAACAGGAACTCAACGGTGGGTCCTATCTCCAACTGGACACTGAAATTCCCGTAATTAAAGAGGCCTACCAACTTTTCGACACGATATTCACCAAAGAGGCTTAGCCTAGCGTTTTGTGATAAGACACGACCACAGCAAATAAAAAAAGACCAGGAGAAAATTCTTTATTTCCCCTGGTCCAAGGCCCTGCTCTTTAAAAATTTGCGCTATTATCGTTTGATATTGATCAGGTCATTCAACATATCATCGGTTGTGGTGATAATTTTTGAATTTGCCTGAAACCCGCGCTGCACGGTAATCAATTTAACAAATTCGCTCCCTAAATCCACATTGGACTGTTCCAGCGCATTTGGGGCAATGGAGCCCAGGCCGTTTGTCCCCGGTGCACCTGTCACCGGTGCGCCGGACTCAGTTGTTTCAGAAAAGATATTGCCGCCCTCTTTACGCAGCCCTGCAAGACTACTGAAATTTGCCAGCGCCACCTGGGCCTTTTTCAAAACCTGGCCATTGGAGTAATGACCGGTAATGACCCCCTCCACATCCACAGAAACTGACTGCAGAAAACCGGAAGAGAAACCGTTCTGGTCCTGAAACACTGTTGTTGAGCTATTGGCATACTGAGTTGAAGACAACGCTTCCGGTTCGAAATCAACGGTTACCACATCCCCTGACTGACTGCCATCCTCACTGCTTATGTCAGCATTGGTATGCTCAAAAGCCCCCCTGGAAGCAGTGCCCGGTATTACACCTGCTGTTATCGTGGCAGGGTCCCAGGCGCCAAAAATATCATGCTGAAGATCAGCTTCAGTACCACCTGCCAGGATAACAGCGGCAACATCAGCTGCGGTGTACCCATAGCTGATACTTACACTGCTGATTCCCAGGGCACTCTGAAAAGAGACGGTATCAGCCGTACGGTCTGTCAAGACAAGACGGCCGGCATTATCAATGGATGCCTCACAATCAAATTCAGTTTCTACCTGGTCGAGCAGATCTTGGACTGTTACCGGCGGAGATTCCCCCAATTTTATTTCATAGGTGAAGGATGCCGACGTATTATCTGATTTGGTCCCGGTAAAGGTAATCTGGTCAGCATCATTCACCGCTCTTGGCAGTCCGCCATTTATTGTCGAGATGTTGTCATCATACACACTGTCCCACTGGGTGGTCGCGGCAATCGGAGTCGTATCACCGGTCCCTGTGCTTAAAGCACGCCCCGTTGAATACACCATTTTCTTAGAGGTCGTAATATTAATCTGCCCCTCGACAGAATCCAGCTGCGTAAGAGAATCGGTCACCGTATGTGTCAATCCCCAGGGGTTTCCCGTGGCAATTGTCGCAACATCCGTAAACGTCGGAGTCACATCAACGGCAAGATCACCCGACTGGGTCAGATCAATCACCCGTATCCTTCCCGTTGAGTCAAGCACTGCCTGAACGGTTGTCCCCGCAACAGCCGCCGGATCTTCATACACGCTCTCTATGAATGTCAAAAGATCATCAATGGTATCGCCTCCAGCAACTGTAAACGTTGTTGCAGGCGCAGCGGCAAAAACAGTTCCATCCACCGAAGTTCCTGAAAATTCAAACGTATCGCCTACAGCAAGGTCACCGGCCGCCGTCCCCTGCAACCCAACCAATACAGCCGTTGGATCGGTTTCAACAGTAGTTCCGTTACTGGTAATGCCTTCATTAGTTCTTGAGTAGGTATTGACAACTGGCGTATCTCCACCCCATGGCGTTGCGTTGTTGCCGGATATTGTCTCAAAACGGGTGACATACAGACTTGAATCGCCGGATGAATTATCACTGAGTTTCAGATGCCCGCTGGAGTCAATTGTTGCTGTAACATCAAACGTTTGTTCAAGCTGCGTCAGCAAATCCTGAACATCCTTTGTCTCATCAACCGTATAGACCAGAGTCGCCGTCACATCAGAGTTATTATCATACCCTTGAAAGATAAACATATCACCCTGGACGATTGTGTTGCCATTTGAATCTGCCACATCAGCCCACGTTGTTGCCGAAGTAACAAAGGTAGAAACCGAGCCCCCTCCCGAAAGAATACGGGCCCCCTCATCACTGACCAAAATTTGGCGCTGGGTCGTACTTTGTCCTTCGTATCGGCCGCCAAAATTTACCTCGACTTCCTGATTTGTGGTGTCACCGGTAAAATTTGATGGAAATGTATAATAGGAATCCCCAGCCTCCAGTAATATTCTGTTATCATTCTTGGCCGGGTCCACAAAACCGTCAGGGGGGACTTTAAATGCATTGATCTGGGTCAGGTTTCCAGAGGTATCAAATTTAATAGTACCATAGAGCAATGCTCCTGCCCCCTTATGGTTTTCATAATTATATCGGGTATCAGGGTTATAAATAACTTGTTCGGCAGTTGTCAGCGTCCGTAAATCTTCAGTTGGATCACAGGTAATGAGGTATTCCCATTCATTATCATTCGTTGTGCGGTCATAGAATATTGAAATATCATGACTGGCACCCTTTGAGTCATATATCTTAATGGCCGTTGTATAATCATATTTGGTTGAATCAATCGGGTCAGTCGGATTCACTGCGGCAGCGTTTGTGCCGTTCCAATTAGAAAACAGTCGATCCTCATTGACCTCATTGATTTCTCTGGAGTCAAGGTTCGCTATGACATCTATAGTCTCAGTGGCAACAGGAGGAGTGTTTTTTCCCAGACTAATGTCTCCGATAGTCCCTTCACGCTCACCGGTTTCAGTGGAGACATGCCATCCCTGCACAAAATCACCTACCGGGGTTGTTAAAAATCCCTCCTGGTCAAAGCGGAACTCACCCGCCCGGGAATACATACTTGCTTCAGTGCTGTCAGGTGCTCGGAGCATAAAAAAACCCTGACCACCAATAGCCATATCGGTTGCTGTTGAGGAACTTTCAAATGATCCCTGGGCAAACAATCCATCAATGGCGCTCAAGGTAACACCCCGGCCGACCTGTGCTGAACCCGCGGCAGTTGATACCGATT
>DATFNI010000319.1:0-17743 GCA_035266485.1 Balneolales bacterium | reverse complement strand
TTTTTGAACCCAATATTGTCTTTAAGTCTGGTAATGAACAGTTGAACGGGGACGGGTGGGTTGATTTGGCAGGTGGAGAACCGGTCTTCTCTATCAACGGAAAGGGATCAAATATCAATCTTCGCAGCTTTTTACCGGATACCACGCTACCCTCGACGGCTCTGAATTTATCATACAAACTCAGGGCCCAGGGCAGTACAGTCGATCGTTTATATGGTGAGGCAAATCTGGATGTCAATAAATCGGTTATAGGAGGAAAAGACGTTCCGGCCCAACAGGTATATGTGGATCTTGACTCACCGGAAAAATCTACACGCACTTTGCGGCTGACCAGTAGCTATGTGGATGCTATCGTAAAAGGTACCATCGTCCCATCCAGGATAGCCGACATGACAAAATATTGGGTTGATTATTTTGGACAGCAGGTGCGGAGGGAAATCCTGTTTCAGCCTGATTCTGTTGCATCGATATCGCCCTATCAGGTTTCCAAACCTGATAAGCCGGTTGATGTGAATGTCGACTTAAGAATGAAGAACCTGGCGATTCTCCACGATTTTATTCCGGGGATACCTTATTTGAAGAGTCATGGACACTTGCAGACACGCATCAAGGCAGATAGCAGCCGCATCCTGGTCAGTGGTGGATGGAAGGATAGGGAAACCACCGTTGATTCTGTACATGTACACACGTCACAGCTCATGTGGACGGCCGGGTTTTCGCATGGACAGTCGTTTAAGCACTATGCAAACCTGGACCTGAAAGCCACTGTAGACAGCCTGGAATTGCCTCAAGAGACGATGAGTGACCTGGATTGGGCCTTTTCGATGAAGAACGATTCCATCCAGAATAATGCAAGGGTAGATCGTATCGGTAAGAATGTACAGGTAAATATCCAGACAAGCAGCCTTTTGACCGATAGCACCCTGGTTACTCATGTACGTAATTTTGTGGCCGGTAACGAACAGTATTCGTGGGTCAATGATGGAAATCCTGAGATTACTTATGATTCAAAGCATCGATTATCGTTTAATAAGTTCAGATTGATGAACTCAGATCAGTTTATCGGGCTGAAAGGAACATATGGCGCCAATAATAGTGATTCGGTGATCTGCACGATGCGTAATATTAACCTGCAGCGCGTCTCTGACCTGGTTAATGGCGATTTCAACTTCGAAGGTACGCTAAACGCACAGTTTGCCACTCATTCGATCAATATTATCAGGGGACTTCAGGGAAAGATCGATGTCGATCGATTCTCCCTCGATAACCGGCTTGTAGGCGATTTCTCTTTCAACAGCCAATATGATGCATCTAAAAACAGGTTCAATACCCTCATCAGGTTACAGACAGATACAACAAAGTATCACGACTATTACGAAAAGAACCATCATATCGTGAATGACTATGTTCTGAAAGGGTACATCGCTCCGCCCAATCCTCAGGACCCGGCAGACACCCTCTATCGTTTTAATGCAGATTTCAAATCTATTGACATGTGGGTCATAAACTATATTGTGCCCGGAGTGTTTGATAATATTGAAGGGCGGTCGGACGGTTCTGGCATTATATGGGGGAACAAGAATGATTATCATTTTCATGCAAAATTTGAAACGCACCATGTACATGTGATTCCGACTTTTGTGGGAGCAGATATGTATCTCACAGGGCCGGTAATACTGGATCGGAACAAAGGGGTCACCTTTGATAATATCAAAGTCACAGATAATGGAAATGGTACAGGTTTATTCTATGGGAACGTCGATCTGAATGATTTTAAACCTGTCAAGCCACTGAATCTGACACTTGAGTTATATGGATTGAAATTTTTAAACAGCAAATTCGATCCGGATGTACCGTTTTATGGTTCGGTAACAGGAACAGGTACATTGAAACTGACCGGAACAAACGAGTCCCCGTTCCTTCAGACAACCGTTCCGATCACCACTACGCCCACTTCAAAATTATCCATACCAAGTCTGGATCAGACGACGGTCGAGAATCAGAATTCGTTTATCAAATTTGTCAAAAACTTCAAATTTGATTCTAAAGAGAAGAAAGGACAGACTGCGGGTAACACAGATAATTCTGCATCTAATAACAATGGCAACCAGGACAAAAGCTTCTCTCAGGTTTTCCAGCTTGATCTGAGGTTTAACGCCCCTCAAAATTCGACTGTTGAATTCGTGTTTGATCCGGTTACAGGTGAGATACTGACCGCTCACGGTGGAGGACAGGTAAATATTACCCTTGAGGATCAGGTCCTTCAGATGTATGGACGCTTCGATATTTCCGGTGGTAGTTATCAATTTGTGGGGGGAGGAATCTTCAGTCGACTCTTTTATCTGGAAAATGGCGGTGCGATACTTTGGGATGGAGATCCAACAAATCCCCGAATCAATGTGACGGCCTATTATCGTGCCAGACCCAATTTACAGCCTCTTACAGGCGAGGACCGACGTGTTCCTATCAACCTGATGCTGCAACTCAGTGGAAATCTTCAGAGCCTGACTAATAATTTCTACTTTCAGTATCCGAACAATACGTTCGATGTCGGGACTCCCAATTCAGCTGTTCTAAGCCTGTTGAATAGTGAAGATCAGAAACTGCTACAAGCCACCAGCTTACTGATTACAGGCAACTTTACACCCATCACAAGTCTGAATTCAAATGGAACGCAGAACCTTAGTTCGAATCTCCAGAATTATGCGGCAGGTATAGGCCTGGGACAGATTTTATCCAGTCAAATTAACACACTTCTAAACAGTAATGTAAGCGACCTGGACGTGAATTTAAGTATGAATAGCTTCCAGGAGGCCGATCTTGCAATTGCCCTGAGGCTATTTAATGATCGATTGATATTACGAAGAGAGGGGCTTATTTCGGGACGAACCCAAAATGATATAGGCGACCTGGGAGCAGAGTATCGAATAAATAAATCACTTTCGGTAGAATTGTTTCACAGACTGGATCCGACACTCAGCAACACTTATGGAACCTTTGGCAATTCTTCTCAATTACCTAGTGTGAATGGAATTGGTTTGCAATATAAAGTATTATTCAATTCCTGGAATCAATTGCCACATGAAGTGATGCATTCGTTTACCAACATTTTCTCGAAAGAGAAAAAAACCGTTCCTCCCGATTCTTCAGCGATTACCGATTCGACCGCTACGACTGATGCCAAAAAGAAGAAAAAATAAATCGATTATTAGAGTCATGGCGAATCTTCCTTGGCTCTTTTTCTCAAAGCTGAAGCAAGGGGAAATCTTTGATGCCGTTGATACTGTTATCCGCCAATCTCCTTAGTAATCTATGAATGATCCGGATAATCAATGAATCGCACAATCATCGGTAACTAATTGTTGATTAAAGTATTAAGTATACATTATACTGGAACTTTGGGAAATATTGTCAGTAAGAATGGTACCTTGTCGCTTGAATGGGAATATTTGTACTCTATCTTGAAAACTAATTATGGCTACTAAAAAGAAGCTGTCGGGACTGGAAAAAATTATTGTGGAATTCCTCGGTAAACACCCCGATACGAGGATTCCGGAGGAAGTTTTGGCAGCGGCACTGAAGCTGGATAAGAAAAAGGACCAGAAACGGCTCAGAAAAACGATTAACAAACTTGCTGCCAAAAGGATCATCCGTAAAAATAAAGGCGGGTTGCTCTGGCTCGAACTCTCTGAAGTGGATAAAGGCGAGGAACTGACGGGCCGCATCAGTGTAAACAGATATGGCACCGGCTTTGTTGATGTGGAAGGGTATGATCAGGATATTCGGATACCTACTAAACGATTGAACACGGCTCTTCCGGGAGATCTGGTATCGGTCAGGATAATGAAGGGCAAGCCGAATGGACGTATTGAGGGTAAAATTACACAAGTAATAAAAAGAGCTGATCGTATTTTTGTTGGTACGCTGCATAAAGAAGGACGCGGCAGTTTTTACATCGAATCGGATGAGAATTCGGCCTCTATTAATTTTTTTGTACTCCCGGAAAATACGGCGAAAGCAAAAAGCGGACAGAAAGTTGTTTTCAAGCTCCGTGAATGGACACATCCCAAAGCATTACCCGAGGCGATTGTGATTGAAGTCCTTGGTGATAAGGACAGCCGTGATGCAACGATTCTTTCCATATTGGCGGAGAATCAGTTAACAAGTAGTTTCTCAAAGGAGATTGAACAGTTTGTAGATCAACTCCCGGAGGAGATACCAGCGCCGGAATATAAGCGCCGGCTGGATTTAAGAGATAAGCAGATATTCACGATCGATCCGGAGGATGCAAAAGATTTTGATGACGCCATCAGCTTTGAGACGCTTGATAATGGAAATTATGAGCTGGGAGTGCACATAGCTGATGTTTCTTTTTATCTGCAGCCCGATACCATCCTTGATGAGGAGGCTATAAACAGGGCTACAAGCGTTTACCTTGTCGATCGTGTTATACCGATGTTGCCCGAGAAGCTCAGCAATGGGGTATGCAGTTTGAGGCCGAGAGAGGATAAACTGACCTACAGCTGCATCATGGAGGTCACACCCCGGGGCGAACTCGTTGATTATCAGATACAGGAAACGGTTATTCATTCGAAGTGCCGTTTTACTTACCAGCAGGCCCAGGACGTCATAAACGGATCTGACCATGAACTGGCTGAGCCACTCAGGAAACTGGCCGGGTTTACGGAATTACTGACAAAGCAAAGATTTGAAATGGGATCTATCGATTTTGAAACTCTGGAACCTCATTTCATTCTTGATAAAGAGGGTAAGCCCATACAGGTTAAGATAAAAGAGCGGTTACAGGCGCACCGCTTAATCGAAGAATGTATGCTGCTGGCAAACAAGACGGTGGCGCGTCATATCGACAGGCTGCGTGATGAAAGCGGCAAGCGTAAAACCAAGAACCTGTATCCTTTCCTTTATCGCATACACGACAAACCGGATGAGATGAAATTGAAGGAAATTGCGGAACATGTCAGTCCGATCGGGGTCCGGTTTAATGTCGGTGACAAAAAAGTGACGCCGAAAGAGATCAACGATCTTTTGGAACAAGTCGAGGACACCTCCCTCGAATATGTGATTAACCAGCTCACCCTGCGGGCAATGGCCAAGGCGGAATATAATCCGAAAAATATTGGGCATTTTGGGTTGAACTTCCGACATTATTGCCACTTCACAAGCCCTATCCGCCGTTATCCCGATGTGATTGTACATCGGCTGTTAAAGAATTATGCATTGCATCGGCCGGCCTACAACTATGATAAATTAAATGATTTAGGACACCATTGCAGCGAACGGGAACGCATGGCAGTCAATGCCGAACGCGATTCCGTGAAATTGATGCAGGTGGAATTTCTGTCCAATCATATTAATGACGAGTTTAATGGCGTTATAAGTGGAGTGACTGATAACGGACTCTATGTCGATCTTCAGGAAATACACTGTGAAGGAATGATACATATATCCTCTTTGGTTGATGATTACTACATATTTGATCAAAAAAGATATGGATTGTTCGGTCGACACCGAGGACGGAAGTATCAGATGGGTGACGAGATCACCGTTCGCGTGGCATCCGTCAATCAGGGACGCCGAACAATTGATCTTGAACCAGCTTTAAAGCACTAAACATTTAGCAAATTTATCATTTACATTAATTGTACCGAAACATTACCGATTCAAACGCAGCAAATATATGACAAAGAAGAAATTTGTCTGGAGTTTTCTGGCTATTACGTTGTTGATTGGCTTGGGTGCATCGGGTGTACGCGCTCAGTATTATAATTTTGGCCAGAACAGAATACAGTACGATAACTTCCACTGGCGCTACCTTCAGTCGGAACATTTTGATGTCTATTACTATCAGGACAAGAATTATTACCTGGCTGTTTTTGCCGCGCAAAGTCTGGAATCAGCACTCAAGGAGATACAACAGGATTTTGATTATCAGATCACGAGTCGTATCAAGGTCGTCATATATGACTCGCATGCCGATTTTACTCAAACAAATGTTGTACCCCTGCCTGTAAATGCCGAAGGTATCGGAGGGGTGACAGAACCGTATAAAAACAGGATCACACTGCCGTTTATGGGAGATTACGGGGAGTTCAGGCATACCATTCACCACGAATTGGTTCACGCGGTGGTCAATGAGATGTTTTACGGTGGTTCGGTTCAGTCCATTATACAGAACAATATTCAGCTACAAATACCGAACTGGTTTAATGAAGGGATGGCGGAATGGTCTTCGTTACACTACGATACCAATGAGGATAATTTCGTGCGGGATGCAACGATCAATAACTACATGCCACCAATCAGCCAGTTATACGGGTACTTCTGGTATCGGGGTGGTCAATCGGTATGGGAGTACATCGTCGAAACATACGGAAGGGAAAAGATTGGTGAGATCTTTCATGATATTAAAGACACCCGCAGTGTTGATCAAGGATTCAAAGAGGCGATCGGATTGTCGATCAAAGAACTGTCGGAACGCTGGCATGATTATCTGAAAAAACGATATTGGCCGGAGATAGCCGAACGGCAGTCACTGACTGATGTCGCCACACAGGTGACAAAACGGGAATTTTCCGGATCCTACAATACAAGTCCGGCATTATCTCCACAAGGCGACAAACTGGCTATGATCAGTAATGTGCATGGCTATTTTGATATCATCGTCGTCGATCCGCTTACCGGAAAAAAACTGAAGACGTTGGTACATGGCGAGAACAATGTGAATTTTGAGTCACTCAATATTCTGAACCCAAACCTGAGCTGGTCACCGGACGGAACGAAACTGGCGTTTTCATATACTTCTGAAGGGAAGAAAGGGTTGGCTATCGTTAATTACAATACAGACAAGATTCAACGGTTCCAGTTTCCCGGTTTGGATGCTATCTACTCGGTAGCTTGGTCACCAGACGGCAAGAAAATTGCCTTCAATGGTACCGAATCGCCAAACCCCGATATATTTGTTTACAATATTCAAACCGGAAAGTTTACCAACGTAACCGACGATATCTTTACAGATAAAGAGCCTGCATGGGGGCCCGATTCGAAAACAATTTATTTCGTATCAGATCGTGGAGATCATACGAAACTGAATACCTACGAACTGGAATATGATGAGATTACAAATCCCAACCTGAACCAGACAGATATCTATAGCGTAAAGATAGGCGATCAGAACGCTGTGCGACTCACCAATACGCCGGGGTGGTCGGAATCGGATCCACAGGTAACCCGTGACGGACGTCTGGTCTATATTTCGGATCAGAATGGTATCCCGAATGCCTACGAAATGAATATGAAGACCCGTACGAGTAAACCGTTAACCAATCTTATTTCCGGGATCTTGCAGATGTCGCTTAGTGCCGACGGAAGCAGGCTGGCTATTGACACATACAATGGCGGTTATGTCGATATCTTTCTGATCAGGGATCCATTCAGTAAAGCAATTAATCATCCGTTGAAGCCAAATCTTTGGGCGAAACAACGTGCCTCTACACCAATAACCCAGTGGGTTCCGGCAATCGGATATGCACACGAGATGTTTGGCAACAAACAGAATCAGAATAATCTGGCTGCGACTCCCAGGCCGGCAACCGTGGATACCAGTATGCAGGGTAACCAACCGGTTTTTGGATCCGGTATCACCATGAGCAACGATACAACAAAATCTGACACCGTTAAGACCGTAGCAAAAGCACAGGAAGCGAAGAAGGACACAACGTCTGCAACCGGTTATATCGATTACAGGAACTACACCTTTGGGAGTGCGTTCGACACGGTAGCCAGTTTGAAAGGTACAAAGGATGTGTTCAAACCGGAAAACAACAAAACCAAGAGTGGGAAACTGGTTCCGCATAAATACCGGGTCACGTTATCGCCTGAGTTGACCTACTTCCAGGGATCCCTTGGAACGTCGTATTATTCGACGTATGGTCTGTTCCAGGTGCTGTTTACCGATGTGCTGGGCGATTACCAGGTAGGGCTGGCGAGCAGTCTACAGTTTGACCTGAGCAACAGCAGTTATGTGATCAGTTATGCAAACCTGAAACACCGGACCAACTACTCGCTTGCCTACTATCATTACGCTATGCAGTATTATACATTTGGATATAGTAGTGCCGGGTTTTATAGCGGACTGATAAGATACCGCACCTACGGCGGGCAGTTGAACTTCCAGTATCCCATAAATCAATTTACCCGTATTGACTACGGTGCATCGGTTATCGGCATAGCACGAGATTTCGGTGCCTTAGGATTACCAGACCAAAGTAATCAGCACACTACGCTCCTGTATCCCAATATCACATTCACCCAGGATTATTCGAAACCCGGCTATATAACGCCGGAAGGTGGATATCGATATGCGATCAGCCTGACAGCGAGTCCTCCAATAACAGGCAGCATGCCGCAATTTGAAAGTGTCTCCGGTGATTTCCGCAAGTACTTTGGGTTAGGCGATGGATACGTATTTGCAACACGTTTTTCGGGCGGGATGTCGTTTGGGAAAAACGCACAAACCTACTTCCTCGGCGGTATGGATGGATGGATTAACTATCAATGGGCGAATAACGGCATCTCATTGAATAGTCTGGCCGATATCTTTTTGACCCAGCCTGCACTACCGATGCGTGGTTATCCTTATGATGCCATGTTTGGGGATAAGTTTGGGTTGATCAACCTTGAGTTTCGTTTCCCGTTGTTCGCAGCCATCCTGCCAGGACCCATTCCGATTCTTCCTCTTTATAACATGACGGGAGAGGTATTCACTGACATCGGTGCATCCTGGGGAATTGACAATCCCAATACGCCTAACATTAATGAAGCCAAATTCGATTTTAGGATTGCTCAACCTGTAACGAATACGGACCAACAGGGAACTTCCTGGCAGACCTATAATGGAAGCATTTTAGTGGGTGCCGGTTTTGGTATCCGAACGATCCTTTTGGGAATACCGGTCCGTTGGGATATCGCATGGCCCTATTCAAACAGTTCTCACGGGCCACACTTTGTAGGTCACCCGATCAACTACATTACGATTGGTATTGATTTCTGATGATCTTATCAGTGGTCAGTGGTCAGTGGTCAGTGGTCAGTGGTCAGTGGTCAGTGGTCAGTGGTCTTAACTTCTGACTATGGGCTACTTATACACTGATTTGAAATCGAAACCTGCAGGTCATAACAGGAACTTAACGTGAATTCTTGATAAGAATCGATGGCAAAAAGAATAGAACAGGGACAACACAGATTACGCGGATTCCCGCGGACGAAAATTTAAAATAGCCCCTCACAATGGAGATGGGTTGGGGTGAGGTGCAGTGCCAGAACCCATTTTCGAATGCCTTGAAACTGTGAAATTCAACCTGATCCCGTACATTTTACTATCCGGACCTAGCCTTGCCTTATTCAGTGCGAAAAGAAATCGTTTGTCACAAGAAGACGATCGTATTGCCGGGTCTGATCGCGGTAGTAAACGAAGACGACGTATTCCTGCCGGGTAGAGGCAAAGTTTGTATCAAGCCTTAGGTCGTTGATCTTATTACCTTCAACAACGGCATACTTGTAATTGTACTTGCCTTGTTTGATTTCAACAGCTCCTTTGAACAAGCCGCTTGAGGGATCATAGTTCATTTTACCTCCCGATTGGATCGACCAATTATTAAACGACCCGATCAGATATACGCTGGCATTGGGATCCACGATCTTATCTCCGTTCAGTGAAAAATGAACACGAAGGTACTGGGCATCAGAATGATTATCGATTTGTCCGAATTTGAAAAAGGGCCGGATTCCACTGGCAGTAGAAAGACTGGGAGTGTCTGTTCGGAGAATAACGGTCGGCGGAGTCGTTTCCGGACGATATGTTACGATCCCATACTGAGGCTGCTGAAAGGATTGAAGGTTTAAGTCAAGGAAACCGTAGTTTGCGACGAACAGATTGTTTCGTGAATTATGGACATCCAAAACACCGGGTTGGGATATATCATAAATATCGGCCTTCCTGGCTCGTCCCCAAAACCGGTTCTGTGCATATACCACGTGCAGATTGAATTGGGGGAATTTTACAAAGTCAGGATAGTGATAACTCGAGAAGAGCTGGTGGTACTGGAGTGATGCCGGACCTTCGTTATACAGTGTTTCAACCCGTGTCGTCACTAAGTTTCTGTTCTCGGATACGAAAAAAGGAAGGGAAAAGAGCTCTTTCCCCGTATCGTAATCATAAATATGCAGCATGTAGTTTCCGCTGACCAGGAAAGTGAGTGTGTTGTTGGGAAACTCATATTTGTAATGTGTGTAGCTCGGATTCTGCACGCTGCTGGCCCTCCCGTCGGTAATTTGATCCTGGCTCATATTACCCAGATAGTCTATAGGAAGTAAGGAACTCTGTCCCCAGTCTCGGTTGTGATGCGTGATCTTCACAGTAAACATGTGGGACTCGTTACTCATCTCATCGAATGATAACAAAAGACGGTCCCTGGAATTCAGTCTTATGACCGGTGGTGCCGACGGATCCCCTATTCGTTCCAGCTGGATTGACTGAATGCGGCTGGGCGGAAGTACCTGGTCAGGAACCGTTGCGATATTGCTGAAATTCATCAGGTAGGGTGATGGCGGTTCTGTTTTTTGCGTCTCCGTTTGCTGGCTACCGCTGCAGGCTGCGAGGAATACAAAAAGAACAAAAAGAGAGATTACAGATTGCTTACCAGACATATACTCCTTTACAAATAAATTCGGCAGGGCCGGTTAACTCAATGTGACTGTATTGCTTGGTTTCCGGATCATATTCAAATTTTACAGATACAACACCGCCTCTGTTATGGATCTGGTAGGTTTGCACCGTCGTCTTAGCCTTCTCCCTGGCATGAACTGCGACGGCCGTTGCAATCGACCCGGTTCCGCAGGCATAGGTAAAATCTTCCACACCGCGTTCATAAGTTCGCAGGTAAATGGAGTCGGGTGATTCCTTGCGGTAGATGTTTACGTTGGAGCCATCTTCATGCACGGTCACATCATTTCTGAGTTTTCGCGCAAGATTAAATACCTCATCCCCCGCTTTATCCCGTGCCTCACTTTCTGTAAGTATAATTTGATTGTTGCCGGGCTGGGTGAACATTCCCTCAACGTTTAGTTGGGATTTCAGGGTACTTACATGCAATGTCATCGGGAATGCAACGGTTACCAATTCACCTGAGATGCGTGCGGCGTACTCGATATCATGGACCCGGAAATGGAGGTTGGCGGGGAATCCGGCTATCTTATGAGCGAACATGGCCAGACACCTGCCGCCATTTCCGCACATTCCGGCATCGCTTCCATCGCTGTTCCGGTAGATCATGGTATAATCGGTCTTGTCGCCTGGTGAGAGCGCCAGTAAACCGTCGGCCCCAACGCCAAACCGTCTGTGGCATATTTTAGGTGTGAGCGCTATCAGCTCCTCCAGGATAAATTGCCCATTGCGATTATCCAGGACGATAAAATCGTTGCCTGTTCCATGCATTTTATGAAATGAGACCTCGCGCATTTTGGGGGATTCAGTGCTTAATTCCAGGGATAGTTCAACTATAATTTTTCACTCAAGTGCCCGGCCTAAGGCAGATAGGCGGGTATGTGGTGCCATTCATTATCTTTTTCTACAGGCGTATTAAGCCCCCGCATCAGGTACGAAAAACGAATTGCCATAACGGTGTAGATGAATCGTGATTGTACATTCTGCAGGATCAGTTTTCGGAACTCCGCAATTTGTGCAATCATATCTTCCAGCCGCGCTTTCTCAAGGCTTTTACAGAATTTTTGGATTACATCAAGCTGATCCACGTTACTGATCGATTCTTCATTAGCACCTGCCTGGAAAAGCATGAGGTCCCGAATGAATGTCTCAAGCATATCGAGCAGAGCCAGATGGCCGTCTGAGTTCATCGAATCAGACCAGTTGTCCGAGATCTTTATGATTTTAAAAGGATCCTGTGTGAAAGCAGCCCGCAAGTAGTCGATGATCTCCTTGCGGTTTTGCTTCAATCGCTCTGCGTCAAAGAATCGGGCATATACATAATTCCCATTTGTTGTCCGTGACAGATATCGTGCATCTTCAGGATCTTTACCGTCATGATCAATCAGAGCCTGCTCAATCTCTTGTGGCTGAAGGGGTTGCATCGGGATTATCTGACAGCGGGAAGTAATGGTTGGAAGAAGCGAGTGAATGTGATCTGTGGTAAGGATAAACACCAAATTTTCGGATGGTTCCTCCAATAGTTTTAGAAATGCATTGCCCGCTTCTTTACGCATTTTTTCGATATTGGTAATCACTATGATTGTTTTATGACCCTCATTGGGCTTCAGGTAAGCGGCCGGTTTGATTTCCCCGCTGAAGTAATCAATAGCGTAAAAGGCCTTCCTGTTTGCAGACGAGTTATCACTGTTGAGTGCAGGTCGCAGACCAAAGTCGACCATCTCGTACGGATCGCCGGCCAAAAGTGCCACGCGGTCGGTAAGCTCGTTGCGACTCACACCGGTGGGAAGCGGGATAAACAGGTGGATGTCGGGATGGGTAAACCATGATGATTTTTTTGAAAAGGCGAGTGCCCCAAGTCCGGTCAGGTTATTGATCCCGTTGATCATCTCGGCAAAAGCAAGCCCAAGGGCTTTTTTGCCGATCCCCGGCGGACCCGAAAACAGGTAGGCGTGGCTGAGCCGGCCCGAGTTCAGGATCCTGAGGAGGTGATTCCGGGCCATCTTTTGACCGACAACCCTGTGTCCTCCGATATCAAGATTTTCAGGATACGTAATCGAAGTCATTAATCTTCCCAAATATATTCAAATAATAAAATTGCCGCAGTGATAGTAACACCTGAGAATCCGATTAGGGCAACAACATCGTTCCATACGCCCGGCAGCCGACCGTCAACGAGTGCACCTTTGGTGGTTCTGACCAGCAAAAGATCAAGGGGAATTAACAGGGGCATGCTCAGCACCGAAAAGATGGCACCTTTATGAGCGGCTTGAGAGACCAGTGCCGCCAACATAGTTGAAATTCCGGCCAGACCCAATGTGCCCAGCACCAGACTGATTGCCAGCAACAAGAAGTCCTGGATTGTGATGTCCAGGAAAAAGAGATAAGCCGCCATTGTAACGACAGAAACAAGCAGTGTAAATAAAAAATTATACAAAAGCTTTCCCAGAAGGACGGCCTGTGGGTTGGCATTAAGGCGCAGCAAGTCGAAAGTCTGTCGATCCGTTTCCTGTACGAATGACCGGCTCAGACTCGATAATGACGCAAAAAGGATGACAATCCAAACTAAACCGCTGCGTGGTGTCGGCGGAAGAATCTGAGCTTTCAGCGAAAAGAGAATAAGCAACATAGAGGAACCCACGAATGCCAAAACCGTGTTTATGGCATACCGTGACCGAGACTCGAGAGTCATGTCTTTTTGAAATACGGCGATAATTCCGTTAAGAAGTTTCAACGCTTTTATTGTTAGCCGTCTTACGATAAAGACCGTTCGATGGCATAGTGGCAGTTTCCCGTTGGCTGAAATTAACAATTAACAGTGAACAATGATGCATTAGTATTGAGTACTGGGTATTGAGTACTGAAATCGTAGAATCGGATGTTAATTTTTTGATTGCTGCGATTCTCAAAACCAATGCCGTAACAGTAAATGAATCCATTTGAGACAATATACCTCCCAAAAAAGATCTCGTTACTTACGGCTCACTACTCGCGACTAAATCTTATATTGAGGTTTCGTTTGTGTTCGTTCTTAATTGATCAGTATATTCGGACGTTATTCTTACAGCGATAGGCATTTTGTTAGGCGAATTTCTTATGAAAATCTGCAAATTACTAGATCAGGAAAATGTATTGTGCCAGTTGGAGGCATCCAACAAAACCGATGTAATAGATAAACTCATCGGCACGCTGGGTAAAAAAATAGACCCCAAAATGCTGGAGAATGTTCGAAAGGCAGTTTTTGAACGAGAGCGTATCATGTCTACGGGGGTTGGCAAAGGCCTGGCGATACCACACGGAAAATGTACGGGGCTCGACCGCAATTATGCTTCCTTCGCCCTCTTAAAGGAACCTGTTAATTTCGATTCGATTGATGATCAGCCGGTAAGCCTCATTTTTTTGCTAGTAGGACCTGAATCACACAACAGCACCCACATTAAGATGCTAAGCCGAATTTCGAGACTGATGAATAACAGCGGGTTTCGCGACCGGTTACTTAATGCACATTCCGCCGACGAAATTATAGAGGCCTTCAATCAGGAAGAAGCTCAGTATTTTGAGATTTAACCATATCCACATTATTGCGGCTGCTATTCTACATACTCAACAACCCGGAGCTGCTCGACGAGGTACTCGAGGTGTTTCTGGAAATGGGGCTCAAAGGAGCTACCGTGGTGGACTCTGTTGGGATGGGGCGAATCCTTTCCCAGGATGTACCGATTTTTGCAGGATTGCGTCTGTTTCTGCCAAGTAGTACACCCGGAAATAAAACGATCCTTACCCTGGTACATGAAGATATTGTAGACGAGTTGATTAAAGAGATAGAGCGTGCGTGTGATGCATCCCTGGACCAGCCGGGAACCGGAATCGCATTTACGATACCGGTGGATAAGGTGTACGGTCTGGCAACACTCGATCTGGAATAATAAATAATGAAAGCCTTAAGTATTCCATACCCCTAACTTTAAGTACTTCAAATTTTATCCCGTATGTCCGCAAGTATAATAGATGGCCGTAAAGTGGCGGCACTGGTTCGCGAGAGTGTAAAGAAGGATGTGGATCACTGGATTGGGGAAGGAAATCGTGCCCCCAAACTACAGGTTATCCTTGTGGGGGAAAACCCGGCATCGGGCACCTATGTTTCCGCTAAGACAAAAGCTTGTCTTGAGGTCGGTATTGATTCCGATACTCTCAGACTGCCTGATACGATATCGGAAAAAGAGCTTCGTAGTATAATTCGTAGATTTAACCATGATCACAGTGTAGATGGGATTTTGGTGCAGCTGCCGCTTCCACCACACATACCCGAGCTTGCGGTCATAGAAGCGATCGATCATCGAAAAGACATCGATGGGTTCCATCCGATGAATATGGGGCGTCTGGCAGTTGGCCAGCCTGCGTTCAGGTCGTGCACCCCAGCCGGTATCGAGGAATTACTCAGCTATTACAGTATCCCTACAAAAGGGAAACATGCCGTTGTTGTCGGAGCAAGCAACATCGTTGGTACTCCCATGGCGCTCATGTTGTCACGAGAGAAAGATACTGATACCGGTAAAGCGACGACCACCATTTGCCATCGTTATACAAGGGATCTCACCAAATACACCATCGATGCAGATATCCTGGTTGTGGCGGTCGGATCCCCTGGTGTCATAACAGGACAGATGGTAAAAGATGGCGTCGTTGTCATTGATGTCGGTATAAATCGGGTTGCCGATAACCGCAAGGAAAAAGGATATTCACTCGTCGGTGACTGTGAGTTTGATACCGTATCGGAGAAGGCAAGCTGGATCACGCCGGTTCCCGGAGGTGTGGGGCCGATGACGGTAGCCATGTTGATGAAAAATACTCTCCTTGCAGCCAAACAATCGATATATCCGGAATGAGAGTTTCTGGAAAACTATTCCAAATTTTATATGCCCGGATTCTGTTGTCATTGTACCGTTCGATATGAATATTGATCGGCTAAAAATTTTTGAGCATATCCATAGGTTTTATCCGCTGAATTTCCTTTTTTATTGATAGATAAAAGAATATGAGGATTTGATTATCATCTTCTGAAGCAAGTCTGGCATTAAAACAGGACCATATCCACCTAAAAACATTGAAGCCGGATTATGAAGACTTCGCTACTTATAGGATTGGCCCTTATCGCTCTGCTGGTGTTTCTGGTACATTATCTGATCCGGCAAACCCGCAGTAATTCCCTATACAGGCAGTTATGGTTCAGTACCGCGATTTTTATTCTTGTAGGGATATTGATCGGTCCCTCTGGAACGCATCTGCTCGACGTTAAAGATATTGATTCCCTCTCACCGCTCACGGATATACTATTAGGCTGGATTGGCTGGCTCATCGGCATAGAATGGTCGAGAAAGCTGTTCTCATTGATTCCGATCAAGTACTGGCTCATAGGGACAATGGAGAACATCCTGAGTATTGTCTTGGTTATGGTGGCTTTTGGTGGTCTGGCCTTTCTGTTCAAAGGATGGTTTTCAGAACCTTTGCTGCCGGAGTTTCTTTTTTTAGTGGGGCTTTGTGCTTCTGTCACATCCCCCCGTTCCATCATTACGCTCACACATCAATTCTCATTGCCACGGGAAGTGGCCCGGAATTTTGCTGTTATTGCCCATCTCGGAAACCTGGTAGCTATTTTCTTTACGTACATACTGATTAGTTTTTTGGGCAGTGAACATCAGGGGGTATTCAGGTTACTGCCTGTCATTATCGTTCTGGTTTTGGGAGTTCTCGAAGCCCTGGTGATGAACTGGCTTTTTGTATACCGGCGCGATACCCCGGAGTCGATGCTGATGGTCGTTGGTATCGTCACTTTTTTTGCCGGCGCCGCCGCAGTACTGCAAGTGCCTCCGTTTCTTGCCGCTTTGCTCGGAGGCGGTATCTTCGCCCTCAATTTTCCAAAGCGTCAGCATCAGCTAATGACCGTGCTCCAATCCAGTGAGAGACCTATATATTTACTGTTTGTTACGATGGCTGCCATTCTAATACCTGTGAAAGAACCTGCGTTATACCTCTTTTTGCTTGCCTTTGTGGTAATTCGTCTGGCTGCGAAATTTATTTCCGGCATTACAGTGAAAAGAACATATAACAAGCTTCAGCAGTGGTGGAGAACGGGTTTGTTCCTTCCGCAAGGAGCCCTTGCGGTTGCGATAGCTTTGAGCGCATACCAGCTTAATCCCGGATACTGGTATGGCATACTGGTCGCTGTCGTCATTCTTGGGCTTCTGATTAACGAGTTGCTGGGATATACACTGATTAAATCAGAAGGATAGAAAATGGCTCAGCAAACGAAAACATTGAATGGACGCACGATACTTCAGCACAGTCTGGCAATAATGGTACTTACCGGGGTATTGTATGTTATTCGTTACCACCTTTTGGGCAGCGAATTTATAGGCCGTTCGTACGCTGAGACCACACTGTTGCTTGGGTTTGTTTTGATTGTAGCCTACATGGCCGGGATTATTTCGGCTCATTTCGGATTGCCCCGCATCACCGGATATCTGTTTTCCGGGATTTTGTTCGGACCCTCGATTCTCGGTTTCGCTACACATGAAACGGTAAATCAATTGAAAGTAATTGACGGGATGGCTGTGGCGCTGATAGCACTGACAGCGGGTGGAGAGATAAAACTGGAAGAGTTAAAACATATCCGAAAACCATTGGCATGGATTGTTTCTGCAACGATGCTGCTTACCTTCCTCGGGGTCGCTTCACTTGTTCTGATTATGAGCCGGTGGTTCCCGTTTCTCCCGGGACCTGGCAATATTGAGCAATGGACAGCAGTGGCAATCCTTCTCGGAACCATTGCTATGGCATCCTCCCCAACGGTTGTCATAGCTGTGATCAGCGAAACAAAAGCAAAAGGCGAGGTAAGTGAATTAATACTGGGGACAACGGTTCTGAAAGATATGGCGGTGGTCATACTTTTTGCCATTGCCTTGTCTATTGCACTGATCTTTAACAACCCGGGTTCCACGTTCG
>DATFNI010000318.1:0-10488 GCA_035266485.1 Balneolales bacterium | reverse complement strand
CGGAGTCGTATAACTCTTCTTGGTCTTCACTTCATCATTGTGCCCAAACTGGATCAGCACATAATCACCCGGTTGCAAATGATCATAGACCGGCTTCCAACGTCCTTCTTCAATAAATGTACGTGTGCTTCTCCCGTTTTTTGCCCGGTTATCTACCGTGACTCCTGAATCAAAAAAGTAGTGGAAAGGCATGCCCCAACCGGTCTCGGGATATGCCTTCACTTCCTTGTCGGCAACGGTTGAATCACCAATCAGGTAAACAGTTATCTTCTTTGGTTTGGGTAGAACAAACCCGGATAGTAACAGAAGAATGGCGATAAAGCCAAATTTCGGGATCGTTTTTTTTATGGGACCTGATTTCATCGCTGGTCGGTTGATAGTTGTTTGTTGTCAGTTGTTTGTTGTTTGTTGATAGCCGCTCGCGAGTGGATTTCTAGACTCGCCTGTTTGTCTAAAACCGGTCGTCGTTACATCGGGTCGACATAAGGTCCGCAACGTTCGCAACGGTCTGACGGTACAAACCGTCTGACTCCCTTATTTCCCCATTTCCGCAACTTTCGGTGTCCATCCGTTAAAGATGTTCTTCAAGGTGTACTTCGCAGCCTGTTGTTCGGTTAGCTGATGCGACCAGGGCACACGTGCCGATGGATCCGCCCCCGGTCCTTTACTGTTGTACTCCGCATAAAGTGTCTCTTTCTCTGCCCGTTTGCTGTTCCAGTTATACCAGCCTTGGGGACGCACCTGTTTACCCATCCAGCAGTTGATATATACTGTTTTGGCGTAGTCGCGCCAGGGTCGTCCCAAAAACACCTTATTCACCCCGGAAGCAGCGGTTAGCTTGCAGTTCTTAAAAACGAAACCAAATGGAACGCCTTTGGGTGTCGAGGCAGCCGTGAAATAGGAATTTGCCTTGATTTCAATCGTGCAGTCTTCGAATACGGAGGTAGCCTGACCAAAAATAAAATCGGTCGTGCCATCAATAAAACAATCTTTGAAATAATCCCTGAAGCCTACTCCTGTGAGATATACGGTATCCTGGTTACCCAGAATCCGGCAATTCACAAAGGCACACCGGTCAGCTTCCACATCCAGCGCTATGGCCTGGCCAACCGGACCTGCGCTGTTTTCAATGGTCAGGTTTTTGGCACGAAAATCATTACCATCCACCTGCAACGTGTAGGTGAAGAATGTGCTGTTGGGGCCCCGGTTAATCTTCCCAAAATAATCGCCATAGGTAATAATGGTTTTATCCTTGCTTTCACCGATCAGCGTGACCTTTGTGTTCCACTGCGGCACTCTCACTTTCTCGTGATATACACCATTTTTGATATAGATTGTGATTCGCCTATATGGGAACGACTTACATGCATCTATCGCCGCCTGAATTGTGGTAAAATCTCCACTTCCATCCTTGGCTACGGTATAGTGTGTTTTGTACGGCGCCGATTTTACACTGACTGCGGCATTAGCATTGACCGGTTTTGCGAAACAGTTGGTTTGTAGCAGGAAGAACAGGGACACAAAAAGCCAACCGACTCTTTTGATGATGCGCCCCTTCTCCTCCCTCGAGGGAGGACTAAGGTGGGTGTTGCCCGCGCGACTAATCGTGCAATAGGCGCTTTCATGATCAAACGCCCCGTGAACACCCCCTATAAGTCCCCTCAAGGGGACAGGAAGAATTTCCTCCCTCGAGGGAGGACTAAGGTGGGTGTCAACATGCGTTTCATTGTCTGATAAGTGTAATTTATAATTAGACGCTGGGTAACACCCCCTAAAAGTCCCCTCAGGGGGACAAATAATCCGCTGTCTGTCGTAAGTCTGTGACTTGTGAATAACCCCACCATTTTCAGACCCACGTCGATTAATCATTATCAATGATCTGATATAAGACGAAACTTTATACATTAACGTATCCATCTGACAGGAACCTTATACTTTTTAAGCACGAACACTAATTCAATTAAGTTGACAGTAATCCTCTACTCAAGGGCTTAGCCGGGTCACAAATCGCAGACTTGCGACATACGGTAAGCTGAATGTTGACAGCTCAGTTATACAGCTTATTCAAACCTTCCCAGACCTTGGCAGCAATCTGTTTTTGCCCTTTGATCGTGGGATGCAGACCGTCAACATAATTGGGCGGAGATACGGTATGAAGCAGCGATATGAATCCCAGGTGGTCTTCTTTTGCCAATTCCTTATATCGTTTTTCGAGCTCGTAGAGAGACTTCTGCGTATTCTCGTTGTACTTTTTCCTGACATTGTACTGGGCCATGGTCTTAAGATTGATATTGGATGGTGCCAGGATCACGATCTTGGCTTTTGGATCGGTTTTTTGGATCTGCGCGATCATCCATTTCATATTCTTCACGCAATCGTTAACCATTGCTTCTGTGCCATTCTTCAGGTCATTGACTCCCAGGAAAATCAGGTAGTAGTTTGCATTGGGATTCTTCTTCAATACCGGCAACAGTTCCAGCTTATCTGACGTTTTCCTTCCGTTACGCCCGGCGTTGATGAAATCGGCAGTGCTACCGTGGTCTTTTTCGAGGAAATACACCCAACTATGCCCATCGACGTGGGCACCATGTGTGATTGAATCGCCAAAACACACCACTTTACCGTGTATGTTGCTTCGCAGATTTACCATTGCCAGCGAGGCAACACTTAAAACTACCACCATAGAAAAGAATCGTTTACTGGTCAACTTCATTTATTCTCCCGCTTATTCGTTAGATATTTTTGAGATCCAATTGGGATACCATTTTTTAAGTATGGGTTCCGGCCAGTATCCATACCAGCCGTATCCGGTCCGGCGCTCACGTGAAACTTCTGATAACTTGTAAACTTTTTCCCCATTTCGGTTAGCAAAAAACGGCCGGTTGGTGCCAAGCTCGTAATATCGTGCCCAAATTGGTGGGGCCGTCGGATCTTTCACGACGATCCTGTCCGAATCGGTAGCATGGAATTTATACACCTTCGGAGTCGATGCAATCGTTTTTACCTTGATGCCATCCATCCCGGAATCCCGGAACCACTGAACGGCACTCTTTACAGAATGGATAATTCGCTGATTTGGATGATCGATACTCATCAGCAGTTCAACAATTTGAGTACTCTCCTCGCTGGCTTTGCCCGGGAGTTCAAATGTACGGGCACCGACCGGTTTCAGGGTCACATTATCGTTTTGCTGGCACCATACCGTCAACTTGCCGTGTTCCATAATTTGCGTATTGAGAATACAATCGACGCCTTTCCAAAATGTCTTTCGCACTCGTTGCCTTGTGACAGGATCTACAAATGAGTAGTAGGGTTCATTCTTAACGATGTGAAGCAGGACGGTCATCACTCCTGTCATGGCGTCATCATTATACGTGATGTACTTCCTATAGCCGCTCGTATCCGGATAGAACTGAGGCCACCCGCCATTGGGATATTGCGCCTTAATGATGAAATCGATTCCCCGGATGGCTGCTTTCTTGTACCGTGGATCGTGCGTTTGGGTGTACGCGTGAGCCAGGTATTCTATCTGCGAATGCGTTGCCCCATTATCAAAAGTTGTACGGTCAGAATCCTTCTTCTCGGCCAGTACATCCTTTTGCTCCGGAGTCAGAATGGCAAGCATGTCATAATTCTTAGGCCAACCGCCATTCGGTTGCTGGTAGCGCAGGATGTTATCAGCGATATCCCGGATCTGAGTAGGCTTATATCTTTTCTGATTCTTAAGCCGCACAATCACCTGTTCGTGATCAGTGATATCTTTCCAGTGGTGGGCGCTGTCCTGGAATCCATTTACATTGATTACTCTTGCTTTTTGCTGTGCAAAAACGGATTGAGTTGCAGCTACTGAAAGAATAAACGCAAGGGATAAAACCAGTCTGCAGACATTAGAAATTGGGAAATTAGTAATTCGAGATCTAACCCGTTCCCGTCCAGAAGTCATCGCTTCGTTAGCGGGGTATTGTTCCGTTTTCATGAATTAGGGATAACTGTTTACTGATAATTGATTACTGTTCTATTTTGAGTGCGTCGGAACTTACCTGTGGTCCCTTTGTTATGTCCTGATTCGCATTTTGAAGAGTCGTGTTGGATATATCGATCCCTGTGGTCTTGCTGCCCTTAAGACTCATAAAACTCTTTATATGGGAAGGGACACTCACACTGTTCAGCTTCACATTCCGGCTGTTGTCCAGCGAATACACGACCCCCGTTTCAGGCTGGATCGTAACGCGATTTAACGTGATCCCATCCACCTCTTCCGACTCAAACCCATGTCTTGCCCAGATTCTGACATCGGTAAGTGTGATGTTTTTGATCGGCATCTCCGGCAGTCCCGTCATGGACACAGCGGTATTTGCCCCCTGGCAATAAACATGGCTTATGTGAAAATCCTGGAAACGGGGCGTCTCTTTATTGACTTTAGGAATCTTTCCGCCGTTTCCCTTGCCGGATAATTCATAATAGGTGTTGAAATAAATAGCCTGATCGACTATATCAGACATGGCAATGTGATCCACATAAATATCGTGAACAAGGGCACCGCGTCCCCTCCTGCTCTTGAAACGGAGACCCCGGTCGGTCCCGATAAAAGCACAATTCGTTACCCAGATATTTTTCATTCCGCCATCGGTGTTGCTGCCAATTACAAAACCGCCATGCGCATGATGAACGATGTTCTCGGCAATGATCACATTCTCAAGAGCGGGTTCGCTGTAACCCGGATAGTGTGTCGGGCTTGATTTCATGCAAATTCCGTCATCGCCAGCCGTTACTGTATTCCGGTAAATGGCCACATTTTTACAGTTTCCGATATCAATACCATCACCGTTCTGGGCCCAATAGGCATTATTCACCTTCACATTACGGATGATCAGATTGGTGCAATATTTAGGAAAGAGCGCAAATTTAGGCGCATTCTCAAACGTCGGTCCGTCTAGCAATACATTTTTAGAATACAGAATGGATACCATGTACGGACGCATGTAGGTACGTGCCGGAAGATAATCCTGGGTGTTTAACTTTTTCCCGGTCGACCTCAATGAATCGAGATAATACTGTCCATTCATGGCCTTTTTACTCGGCCACCAAATCTGGTTATTATCACTAAGAGCACCGCCGGAACGCAACAGATCTTTCCAGTGTGAAGCCGTGACCTTGGATTTTTTTACGGGTCTCCACGACTGTCCATTGCCATCGATAACCCCTCCGCCGGTGATAGCCACGTTGGTGAGGTCATGTCCAAAAATCGGAGACATCACACCATAACCATTACTGGAGTGCGGCATTTTGATGATGGGGTACAACGCATGATTTGTTGAGAAAAGCAGGATAGCCCCTCGCTCAAGATGCAGGTTGATGTTGCTTTTCAACTCGATGGGTCCGGTAAGCCACAGTCCCGGGGGAACAATTACTATACCACCTCCTGCTTTGGCGCAGACCTCAATAGTATGTTGAATTGCCTGTGTATTTAATACTTCTCCATTACCAACGGCCCCATAATCAGTAATCTTAAATGTGCGGCCGGGAATTTGGGGTTCCGGGATATTCTGCATCGGAAATGGAGCATTATGGATATAATACTCAAGACTTTTCCCCTGGCTTGTTTGGGAAAAGCCTGTCTGTACACCTAGAATACCGATTATGAAAATCAGCAGGCTTACTCGTTTTATATAAAAGACTCTTTTGGGAACCATAATTAATTTAGCTCTGAAATATGTGTGTAGCTGCGGATAATGAATGTTATCTCCACAAGCCCTTTTCAAAATGGTCGCGAGACAGTAAACAAAGAAGTCAAGGATCCCCAAGTGGAGATCCTTTCGAAATGAACTTTTAGCTGGTTATTTCTTTACCGTTAACCGTCGTGTGTTCAATTTGAAGATTTTTTGCGTACTCGACGAAATCCTTCTTCTTGACATCATTAAACTTGCAGTTTTTGATGGTGATGTCGCTCACTGCTTTATCCTGACGCCCCTGAATATAGATCGCATATTCGCTCTTATGGCTCACGACGTTGTCGATATTTACATTGCTTAGCATCGGAGGGAAATGGCAACCTTTTCCTGACTCATTGCCATACAGCATGTTGATCTTCACAACGGCCTCGTGTACGGTTCCGACCTCGATATTCCGATAATAGAAGTTCTTCAGAACACCACCACGGCATGCGTTCGATTTAATGCGAATGGCTCTCTCCAGACTCGGGCTATCCATCACGCAATTCTGGGCATATACGTCTTCGACACCACCCGAAGTTTCACTTCCAATGGCCACACCGGCATGACCGTCTTTCATATGGCAATCTTCAACGATAATATTCTTACATGGAACGCCAATCCTGCGCCCATCTTCATTCCGGCCGCTCTTAATGGCAATACAGTCATCGCCATTGCTGAAGTAACACTTTTTGATCAGGACATCGGTACATGATTCCGGATCACAACCATCATTGTTCGGTCCCGAGCTGATGGTTTTCACCCCATCAATCGTAATATTCTGGCTGAGTGTAGGGTGTAATATCCAGAACGGTGAATTTCTAATGGTCACTCCCTGAATCAGGATATTCTTACTGCGGTAGAACTCGACGAAGGTGGGGCGCATATAATGGCCTTTGCCAAATACCCGATCCTTTACAGGAACACCCTCGCTGACCATCTCCATAAGTTTGGGTTCGTTACCTTTGTCATGCTGGGCGGGTTCACCCTCTTTCCAGCCGAAACTTTTCTTTCCGACCCAATTCCACCAATGATTATTATTGGCCTGCCCGTCGAGAGTTCCCGTCCCGGTAAGAGCTATGTTCTCCTTGCCATAAGAATAGACCAGCGGAGAATAATTCATCAGCTCCATCCCTTCAAAACGGGTAAGTACCACAGGAAGATAGTCATCAGCATTGGTGCTGAACTTAATGGTTGCACCGTGACTCAGGTGCAGATTCACGTTGTTTTCCATGTGAATAGGCCCTTTGACGAACCACGTGCCTGACGGGACTACCACACGACCGCCACCAGCCTGGTTGCATTTCGCTATCGCTTCTTTGATTGCAGGCAGGCAGTCTGTTTTTCCACCAGCTTTCGCACCGTATTTTGTGATGGGGAAATCCTTGTCCGGGAATCTGGGTGGAACAATATTTTTGAGGATATTCGGCAGCTCATCCCAACCATTTGCCGGGCTCGTGTTCAGAAACGAACTGTGAGCCAGCGGCTTGTAAAGCATGGGACTAACCAGTAAAAATCCCATTCTCTTCAGAGCTTCTTTTCGTGTGATTTCATTCTTTCCCATGGAATCAGATCCTTTATTATGAATTGTTTGTCAATTATTCTTTTCTATTCGAAACCAATCAAAATCCGCATAACCGGAGTCGTGAGCTTTTTGGGTACCGGTGGTGAATAAACCGACTTTTGCACCGATCCAATGTCCTTCAACGGCCTGGAAGGGTGTTTTCAGTGGTTGATATTTCTTCCCATCCAGGCTATAACTGAAATGGCAAACCGCATTCTTATCAACCCTGACAGAGAAATAAACGGTGTTGCCTGGAACTTTGCGTACCATGTGCTCCTGTTCCTTGTTCCCTTTATTCGCTTTTTCACAAATCGTATACGACAGATAAAAACCGTCTTCTTTCTTAGTCAGCGACAGGTACGCATAGCTCTTGCCCATCACGATGAATCCTACTTTATCTCCTGTGCTGTATGGATGAAAGGTCAGTTTGGTTTTAGCCGTGAACTCGGGCGCCGGAAACTTCTGCATCAGGATATTGGGCACATCCCAATAGTTCTTAAAGTCACCCGGCAGAAGCTGACAGTACAGGCGAAGGACACCTTTGCCTTCGTATGGGAAATCCCAGTAAGCTTTTGGATCGGCCTGCCATTGCCACTGCAGGCCTAGTGTATTGCCATTGAATTCGTCGGAAGTCTGTGGTGTGGCGATCGGCCATGTTTTGCCGACATCCGGTTTCTTGTACTCGTCGACAGGCTCGCCCATTCCATTTCCCTGGTCCTTCCCGATAATCGGCCATCCGTTAACCCATTTCATCGGCTCGAGGTATACCAACCGCCCATAGGTTGTCGGTGTAGCGAAATGCATGAACCAAGACTGGCCTGTTTGTGTCTCAACCCAGCCTCCCTGGTGGGGAGCGCTGATATCTGATTTCCCCTGATCCATGACCTTGCGACGCTGATAGGGACCATAAATGTGTTTAGATCGGAGCACGATTTGCCATCCATGCTGAAAACTGCCCGCAGGAGCAAATATGTAATAGTATCCGTTCCTTTTGTATAATTTCGGCCCTTCTACATCCTCGTCTTCCCGATGTCCATCATACACGATGACCCCTTTGTTGAGAAGCTTCGTGCCCGCCCGGTTCATCTGGTGCATCACCAGGATATCGCGAATGCCGGCCCGGCTGCCGGCAAAGGCATGAACAAGGTAAGCCTTGCCATCCGTATCCCACAGGGGACATGGGTCTTCCAATCCCTTCCCTGCTTGCACGAGAACGGGCTTTGACCACGGGCCCGCCGGATTCTTTGCCTTCACCATATAAATGCCATAATCCGGATCCGGGTAATAGATATAGAACTCGCCTTCGTGATATCGGATCGACGGAGCCCAGACGCCATTGCCATGCTGTGTCTTCGAATAGTGATCATAGGGTGGTTGTTCCGGTAAGGCGTGACCGATGATCGTCCAGTTGACCAGATCTTTCGAATGAAGGATGGGTAACCCGGGAATGGCATCGAAGCTGGATGCCACAAGGTAGTAGTCATCGCCAACACGAATTATGTCCGGATCCGAATAATCGGCATACAAAACCGGGTTCTTATACATGCCATTTCCCAGATCCGGAACCCAGACTTTGGAAACGGAATGATCGGTTTCCTTATGACGATTTTGAGCTTGAAGACTGTTGACGCCACAAAGAATGGAAAAGGAAATAAGGAGGAATAAGGAAATAAGGCTAGATCTCCTCCCTTGAGGGAGGATTAAGGCGGGTGTTACCGAGCATTTCTTGTTTGATACGCAAATTCCCTGTGATAGGCTGTGCACACCCTTGCCCCTTGCCAATGATATCGCTGTAAACCATTCCCAAAGGTTCACGATGAAACCTCGCAATGACTTCCTGATTTTCCGCGTTTCCTTAATTTCCTGATTACTGATCACTGTTCACTTCTTATTGTTCACTGCTTATTGTAAATGTTCCATTTGCCAGCTAGCCATAATAAAGGCCCCAATACCCTTCGGATCATTGGTCTGTACCGGTTCGGTCACGTAGTAATGGAAGCTCCCAGAGCGATAGGGATGGCCTCCCAACCCTGCGACACTACACGTTCCCTTCAATTCGGGTTGTCCGTTTGATCCGGTCTTTATGAGATTATGGATGATGCCTTTGTACCCTTTCTCCGCAACTTTCGCGAATTTCCGGGGCAAATAGCCCTTCCTGACTCCCTTTGCCAGTGAATAGACAAACATGCATGATGCTGATGCTTCCAGGTAATTTCCTTTCTTGTGAGGCATATTAAGAACCTGCCACCAGAGACCCGTTTTAGAATCCTGAACCTTGGTCACGGCCGTTGCCAGACGGTTAAGGATAGTCACCAGCGAGTCGCGATCAGCACTGTGCTGCGGGATGTAGTCCAATGCATCAACCAGGGCCATGGCGTACCAGCCCATAGCCCGTCCCCAGAAATTCGGAGAGTCGCCTGTCACCGGGTTGGCCCAGCGCTGTTGTTTCGACTCATCCCAGCCGTGGTAAAGAAGGCCGGTTTTGGAATCTCTTGCATGCTTCTCTATTAATTCAAACTGATGGGTAATATCATCAAAAGCCGCATTGTCGTGGGTCATCCCGGCATACTGGGCATAAAAGGGTTCTGCCATGTACAATCCATCGAGCCACATTTGATTCGGATAGATTTTCTTATGCCAGAATCCACCGGATGCATTCCGTGGCTGGGTTTTTAATTGATCCATCAACAAGGTAGCCGCTTTCCAGTACTTTTTGTTACCGGTAACCTTATACAGCAATAAAAGAATCTTGCCGTTATTGATATCATCAAGTCTGTAACCCTTTGGTCGATAGGTGCGAATCGAACCATCGGGTGTTACGAACTTATCGATGATATGACGGATATAGTCAATGTACTTTTGCTTTCCGGTATCTTTCCAGACACACTCAATCCCCTTCAGTACCACTCCCTGATCATAACTCCAGCTAACGGGTCTGTCGGGTCTGGTATAGATGGAATCAGGCCATAGGTGATCGATTACCGTATTGGCCATTCGCTGCGACCATGGCATCGATTGTCCTGCTGCTGTAACCAGAGGCAACAGTAAAAAAGCCGCAAAAAGAAACTTTATTTTTTTAATCATAAATATGCTCTATCAATTCTGATTCAATTTCACTGATAATGTCTCTTTAGCAGGCGGTTTTATAATTTATTCATATGGCACAATGTACAATATTGGTCTTCATATTCCATTTCTTTAGTTGAAAAACAG
>DATFNI010000317.1:0-4242 GCA_035266485.1 Balneolales bacterium | reverse complement strand
TATTACTGTATGTAAGGAATGCATTTCTTAACATAAATTATCTTTTAGAATGAACGCTACACCGTTTGGAGAGACTTAAAATGAGAGTTATCCGATTATTGCAGGTTATGTTTCTGTTTTGCTTTTGGTTGTATGATTGTGAAATGTCCGGCGGAGGTAATAACGCGGGAATAAACAAAAGCCAACCCACGCCGCATTCTGGCTGTATAAATAAAGCCGGATACCGTAGCATAAAGTAAGAAGTTGCACCCTGGAATATCCAAAGTCAAGATTTATCAAATAGTAGGAACAGGTAGAAAGGATTTATGAAAGCGCAACAAGTAATGAAATATGTAATGATAGTTTGCTTATTCGTTTTCACCATGCTTCTGCTCACCCGTTGTTTTGCGCCTACCGAAGAAGGCAAGTGTGACGGACACATGGAAGTGGCCCATCCCATCCCCGATACCACAATGGTCTTGGGGCAAACGATAGAACGGGATTTGACTGCCGAGCCAGTATTCCGACAAACCGCAGGGAATGGTTTTAGCTATAATGTGCTAAATCAGAATTGGTTTATTGTCGATGTACAGATTGGTGATATTACAGGCCTAGTACTAAAGGCTCGAGGTGTTGGGATTGACACCATAGCAATCGAGGCCAAAGATATTTGTGATACACACGCCAAAACCACCTTTGTTGTAAAGGTGGATTCGGCATCAAAATAAAAGGGAACATAAAATGAAATATCTGATTATAGTTTGTTTATTCGTTCTCACCGCCCTTCTGCTCACCCGTTGCTTTGCACCCACCGAGGAAGGAAAATGTGACGGGCATATGGAAGTGGTTCATTCCATCCCCGATACCACAATGGTCCTGGGGCAAACGATAGAACGGGATCTGACCGCCGAACCGGTCGTGTTCCGGCAAACCGCAGGGAATAGTTTTAGCTATAATGTTTCGAGTTCAGATTTATTCATCGTTGGGGCAAGTGTTGGAGAGAACACGGATACCCTCACACTAAAAGCTTTTAAAAAGGGTACTGCGATTATTCAGATCCAGGCCAAAGACATCTGTGATACGTATGCCAAGATCACTTTTGTTGTAAAGGTGGATTCGGCATCTAAGTAAAAGGGGAAACAAAAACAAACAGAGAGGTTAAAATGGAAAACAAGAGCAAAGGAATCATTGTGATATGTGTTCTTCTTATGCTGCCTGCTGTTGGCATGGCTCAGTTGAACATGCCACCGAATGTACCCAACAAACGGTACACCATAGATTATTTTGTATCGAAACGTCCGGCCCCTTATGTCGCAAGTCTGTGACTTGTGACTAGCCTGGCGAGGGTACAATGCTGGTCCACGCTCGCCGCCCGGACACACGGGCGTTACCCTATCTTCCGGCATTGACGGCATAACCGGTGGGCAGCCAGAATGTCCTGCCCTCAGTTCATGTTATCCTGTTGCCAAAAGGTTTCACATTACTCACATTACCATGGATAAGGCTTGCCATTTTGATAGGAATTAAGTATTAAAGTATAAACACTACACCGTTTGGAGGGATGATATGAAACGGATCATACTAATCATGTTACTTTTCTTGTTTGCCGAAACGGGATGCAAATTAAACGTCGGGGGGAGATCCAACCCAGGGGATCCGCCGGATCAGACTCGAATTTTGAAAACCTACGCTATTCCAAGCACTGTTGCGCCTGGGGATACTGCTAAGTTTGTGTGTGTCATCGCAGATAGCACTAATGCCAGATTCAGGTTTATATGGTTCGTCCCAAATGGAACGGCACTGAGTGGCGAACACATTTTGTACCCTTATAATCCTGCTTATAAAACTGTTAAAAGTATCTTGTTATGGAAGGCACCTAGTAAACCGGATCTATATGATTTTGCAGTAACTGTCGATGATAGTGCAAAAGATTCCGTTTCTGTCGAGGGTGGGTTTCAAGTAATAGTAAAATAAAACAATGGTAAAAGATAAGATGAACCCAATGGTTTTATTAAGCTAAAATTTCAATAGTAGGATGGAATTCTAGTGTGTGAAATTCCGGAGTAACCAATGAGGCATGTTTTTTAGGTGTTAGCTATGACCCGATTTCAGCCGAGAGAGCAAGAGATAACGGACTTTTACAAAAAGACTCATTCTCGTTCCCAAAGTCCTCTTTGGGAACGCACAACGCGAAGCTCTGCTTCCACAACAAAGAAAGAGGGATTATTCGAAGTGTTACCGAAGATAAGGTTCCGATAGATAAATGAAACAGAGTTTCAAGCTGAGCATTCCCAACGTCCCGTTGGGAACGAGAGGATTATTTAAACTACGTATTACTGGATGTAGTCCCCTTCGGCAATCACAACTCACGGATCAAAAATTAATTGGACCGTTTGGAATCCGGAAAGTCATACCTACCAGGTTTGACAATACCGGTATCATCCGAGTCAGTGGCATTATGATGTAGCAGCAGGTGCGATGATTTTTCCTTTTCGGTCACTTACGATGATTGGAGTAAGTGGTACAATTGGTGCCGGGGCGTATCTTGGATCGGATTTAATACCATCACCAATGCTTACCATTGACTATAAATTAATTGGTAATGAGTAATACAGTCGATTCAAACTGTATGCTCAAGGCAACGAAGGCATAATTGACAGTTAGCCAGAATGTCTTTAGCTCATATTATCAATTTATAAATAAGTTCAATATTACGATACATAAGAGTTGCGTTTCTAAAAAAAAAGGTGTAATTAAGTATAAACACTACACCGTTTGAGGAGGAGCAATACTATGAATCGCATCTTCTGGTTAGGTATTGTAATGATAGCACTTTTGGAAGCGTGCAACTTTGGAGGTGAGTCCCCAGAAACATACTATCCCCCTCAAACCCGGATTGTGCGCATCGACCTGACCCCGGATACCGTTGCTACCAAAGATACCGTACTAATTCATTGTGTAATTGAGGATAGCACAGATACTCAATTTAAATACTCTTGGGGCTTGGGAAAAGATACATTGGCTGTGAACGGAACTGTTAACGGACCTTATATTAAATATATAGCACCTGCTTTAAGCGGTCAACCTAAAGGGACTGTGATTATAATCTCAGGTGGTATAAATATAGATAATGGCTCGGTTGACTCCCTAGAAGTAGGGGGAGTTATAAACATTCCGGTGTTAGTAAAATAGATAAAACATCAAGTTAAGACGGAGAGATATAATGAAAAAGCAAGTGATTGTGCTAGTCATCATATTGATGACGGGGATATCGAGCGTGTTTGCGCAGACATGGAATCTACCGGCTAACCGTAAGAATACACGATTTTTCACGGATGATTTCAATATTCCTAGACCTGCATTATCTATGCGCGGTTTTGAGAATTTGAACAACGACTCCTTTTACAATACTTATAGCAATACGACATATGGAGTAAAACAGGTGTTGGAACGGGTTTATGGATTAGATGGGATACCAGTTGCTCAGAGTGTAAGACAAATATATATACAAATTATTAACCAGTATAGGCAAAATTCTAAAAGCTTAGAGATATTTACTACCAATGATCATAAAGAATTCAACAGTTCAGTTCTCGAGTCCCGAGCCTTCCTGGCTTTGATGAGTTTTATCATTGAAAAAAATCCGAATATTTTTACTTCTTCAATTCAAAGTGAAATTCCAAATATGCCTACACACGCAGAGGCCATGGACAGCCTGATGGCGGCCCTACAACGAAAACAGGGTTATTTTACTCAATATGATTAGGGCAATGCATGGAAACGATCCACGGCACTAATGAAAGTAGCCCGTGCTTGGGATTTGTACTTGGCCTTGGAAAATGCCTATCAGGACTTAGCAGGAGATACCACCAAACTGCTCAGCCAATCAGACAAACAGTGGTGGAATGGAGCCATTAACGGGGAAATGCAGGGTATATGGGCCGATACACAAAAAGATGAATCCGGTATATTTGGATTTTCGGTTAACGCGGACGAAATGCAAGCGGGTAACTGGCCACTCATGAGTTTTGCCACCTTAGGTTATGTTGCCTTGGGTTTTAACGGTCCCTTTACTCCTTTACTTGATGACGAGCATGGTACTACGCTTCAATATCTCAGCAATGTGCTCGATAAAGCGTCACAGGCCACTGCACTCTATTATACTGATAGTAGCCAAAGGCGCAATTATTGGTGGTATCAAACCAGTGCTGGGAAACCGTTTTGGGCAGAAGGGGCCTATTACTTCAATGTCGCCTTACCTCG
>DATFNI010000316.1:0-4460 GCA_035266485.1 Balneolales bacterium | reverse complement strand
GTAGCAGACCAAAAAGGAGTCACGATGACCATGAACACCATCTGAATGACGGTAAAGTACTTGCCAACGATTTGATACACCGTAACCTGTGCCGGGCCGTACAATTGGGTAATAATGATATTATCCGTCGATATCAGGACCAGTACCCCTATTTGTATGATAAAAAACTTAAACCCCAGTCCAAGCAAATCCTTGTAATGTCCCCATTTGATGAATTTGACCGAGGGCCTGAATTCCCGGTATTCGCCGGTATAAAACCACACCGATACAATCGTCAGGATGACTAAGGTGGGAATGGCGTACGATAATGCAACATATATCAGCGAAGGCGGATAAAGGTAACTTAGGATCAATACCGCTCCCAGGAAAAGAGCCTTGCTGAAAAAATCGACGATATGCCGGATGGCGGGTTTCTGGTCCGAGATCAAAACGGTTATGATCAGCTCATCGACAATCTCGATGGACAGGAACGAAAACAGGATAATCACCAGTATCCCGATATTATCATTAATGCTGCCGGGGACATTCAAGATCGATGCCCATGGAATTACATTCGTGATGCTGAGGATGATGATCAAAAAACCGCCCATCATAAGTGCCAACAGTGCATAGGTTGTGCTCACATATTCCCTGGCAAGTTGAATTCTGTTGGCGGCCCTGCTTTCGGCGAATTTATTTCGCAGTCCGTCCCCTATTCCAAGGTCCAGGAACCCAAACCAAGCTAGTACTGACACAATGGTCAGCCAGATACCGTATCTGACTGCATCCAGGTAATGCAATAGTACGGGGACCAAGATCAGGTTGATGAGAATGGTTCCGCCGCGAAAAAAAAGCGATACAATGATATTCTTCTTCGCCCTTACGCTTCTCTCATGTCCGCTTGTAATGCTATTTATCAGCCGGTTCGACAGTTTTTCCATATTGATCCGAATGTACGCAATATCAATGATTTTCTAATATGAACTGCGCCAATAAATAATATGGATTGTCTGTGCCAGAGCCGGGAATCTTGATCTTTTGTGAACATTGGGCCTTCTCCGTGAACTTGGTGTTTTTTTTCCTGGCTTTTCGGGTAACCACAGAGGGCGCAAAGGCTTCCATAGTGACACAGAGAAATGGCTGCTTACTTTCGTTTATCCCACTTCATGACATTTGCCGGGGAGCGATGGCCGGCCAGCTCATTGGCCATAAACATCATGTACGGATCAACGTGGCTAAAGAATTTTTTATACCCTTCGCATAAATAGTTCAACCCATCCTCACCATCCGGAGTCTGTGTAAACCGGTGCTTAGGGCATCCTCCGTGACAAGCAAAACGATAGGTACACTCCCTGCAATACGCCGGCAGCGTCTCTTCCTTGTCTAAACCAAACGACCGCTGGAATGGAGATTCCACCAGGTCACCCAGAGACGAATTCATGATGTTTCCAAGCCTATATTCCGGGTTCACAAAATGATCACAAGAATAGACATCTCCGTTATGTTCCATTGCCAGGGCTTTACCACACGTCTCAGAGAACACACACAATCCGGGAGGAGCGCCATACCAGTTCGCCAGGGCGACGTCGAACATCTGAACAAAAATCTTACCCACATCCTTCTTCATCCATTCATCAAAGACATCAACCAGAAACCGGCCATAGCTTGTTGGATCGACGGACCACTCGGTTACTTTTGAATTGGGATTTTGAGCATGCAGATCAACCTTTGATTTCTGTTCAACGATGGGAATAAACTGCATATACCGGCTGCCGATTCGTTTCAGGAACCGGTAGATGAGCGTGCCTTTCGCTTCATTTTTACGATGCACACAGGTAAGTGTGTTAAATTCAACACGGTGTTTCTTCAAAAATGATATGCCCCGCATTACATCATCAAACGAGGATCTTCCGCTTTTGTACACACGGTATGCATTGTGAATATCCCGGGGACCGTCTATGGAAATACCGACTAAGAAATTATTATCTGAAAAGAACCGGCACCATTCGTCATCCAGCTTCACACCATTGGTCTGAAATGCGTTTTCGATGGTTTTACCATTGGCATATTTCTGCTGCAGGCCGACGACTTTCCGGAAGAAGTCGAGACCGAGCAGTGTCGGCTCTCCCCCCTGCCAAGCAAAGTTTATAACCGGGGCTTTTTGCGAGTTGATGTATTGGTCTACGAAACTCTCCAGCACATCCGGCGGCATGTTAAAGTTCTCGCCTTCGGGATAGAGTGCTTCCTTTTCCAGGTAATAGCAGTATTCACAATCCAGGTTGCAAATGGGACCAATGGGCTTGGTCAGGACGCTGTATGCGGATACCTGGCTCACTTCTACTTAAAGAATTTTGAATTAGTAATTTTGAATTTTGAATTATTTCCGTTGGAATCCATGAGAACTACTAATTGCGAGTTAAGCGGATCAAGATGATTAAACCTGTTTACTGTTTACTGTTTACTGTCAAATGATCATACCGGCGCCGACGGTTTCGTTGGTGAACGGATCGACGAGTATGACGCTGCCGGTCTGGCGGTTGTCGGTATACGGATCATAAAATATTGGTTCGGTTGTGCGAAGTTTCACCCGACCGATGTCATTCATACCCATCGTCTTATCATCTTCCAAACGGTGCAGGGTATTGATATCCACCTTGTATTGCACTTCTTTGACCAGGCAGCGTAGTTCTTTGGTTGTGTGGCGGAGCACATATTTACCCCGCACCTGAAGGGCCTTGGGATTCATCCAGCACATCATCACATCGATATCCTGTCCGATGTTCGGCTGGTTGTGTGGTTTTACGATCATGTCTCCCCTGCTTATGTCGATGTCTTCATCTAGAGTGATCGTGACCGACATGGGACCAAATGCTTCATCGACTTCCCCATCCAAGGTGTGTATTCCTGTGATGTGTGCATTAAACCCGGATGGAAGCACGGTCACTTCATCACCGGGTTTGAAGACGCCCCCTTCGACACGTCCGGCATAGCCGCGGAAATCATGAAATTCATTGGACTGCGGACGTATCACATATTGAACCGGGAAACGGCAGTCCACGTGGTTATAGTCGCTGTTGACCTGCACGTTTTCCAGCCAGTAAAGCAACGACGGACCGCTGTACCAGGGCATGTTTTCCGACCTTTCGACCACATTATCGCCATACAACGCACTGATAGGTATGTAGTGGATCTCGGCAACATCCAGCTTGGATGAAAATTTCTTTAAATCATCCCGGATGGATTCAAAGACCGACTGTTTGTAGTCGACCAGATCCATCTTATTGATACAAAAAACGATATGCTGGATCTGCAGCAATGAAGCGATGAAAGCATGACGACAAGTTTGCTCAACCAGACCGTTGCGCGCATCAACAAGGATGATGGCCAGGTTGGCTGTTGACGCACCGGTCACCATATTACGGGTATACTGGATATGGCCCGGGGTGTCGGCGATGACGAATTTCCGGTTAGGCGTGGCAAAATACCGGTAAGCCACATCGATCGTGATTCCCTGTTCCCGTTCTGCCTTCAGTCCGTCGGTCAACAGGGCCAGGTTTGTGTATTCGCTGCCGCTTTGCTGACTTGACCGCTCGATGGCTTCCATCTGATCTTCAAAGATCGATTTGGAATCAAAGAGCAACCTTCCGATTAGTGTACTTTTACCATCATCCACGCTTCCTGCCGTAGTGAAGCGCAGAAGGTCCATATCAAGGTATTGGGTCGAATCTAGAGGTTCTGACATTTAGTAATTTTGAATTTTTAATTTTGAATTTTTAATTAAAAAAGGCTGTAAGTGGCGGCCCCTTACAAGGTCTTATGATTATGTAATGCATAATCCATAGACATATTTTACCATGAAAAAACAAAATATCATACGTGAAAAAAGTTTCGCTTTTGCAGTCAAGATCGTGTTATTTTGCCGTGAATTCAGATCCACAGGTGAGTTTGAACTTGCGAAGCAGTTACTAAAAAGCGGAACAAGTATTGGTGCTAACATAGAAGAAGCCACAGCCGGGCAGACCCGGAAAGATTTTGTATCCAAATTGGCTATTGCATCCAAAGAAGCCCGCGAAACCCGATACTGGTTACTGTTAATTAAAGAGGCAAACATTTTTAATAAAGATCTGACCAATTATATCGCAGATGCTGAAGAACTGATTCGCTTATTAACTGCGATTGTTAAAACAGCCACAGGAGCGAATTCTTAATTTTTCCCACAAGGCTCATTGCTGGAGAATTTTAAACTGTCTGCGGTTGTGCTTAGTGGAAAGTTGAAAAGCATATCAACAGGGCACCAGTGAGATCAATTCAAAATTCATAATTCAAAATTAAGAATTAAGTGTTGTATAGCAGGACATAGTTTACACTTTTAGGACCATTAAGAATGGGGCGAAGCCCCAGCCCCCTGCAGGGGGCGCTTAAGGGTCTATTTTATAGCATGAGTTCTTTTACATACTGACAAAAGACTACCAGTCTATGGG
>DATFNI010000315.1:0-7558 GCA_035266485.1 Balneolales bacterium | reverse complement strand
CACGTTCGATGTAATGAAAATTGTGGGTGCCATTGGCGAGGTCATCTTGTCGCTGTTGATAGGTTTGTTGCTCGGATGGCTGTTGGGATTGTACATCAATAAAGTTGGACGCGAGATGGTGCTGGTGGTGCTTGGGTTATGTCTTCTGGTAGCCGAGATTGGATTGAATTATCATCTTGAGCCGCTTTCTATATGTCTGGCAGCCGGTTTCTACATTGAAAATTTTTCGGGTGCGAAAGGGGATGTCTTCATTTCAGCAGTTAAGAAACTGTCCCTTCCGGTTTTTGCCCTTTTCTTCTGCGTCATTGGGCTTGAACTCGATCTCAGGAGCCTGGCATCCATCTGGATCATAACGTTGGTTTTGGTTGCCATGAGGGGAACGATGGTCTGGCTGGGCACGGTAACCGGTTCACGTTTGGGGAATGCCGGGTCTTTTATGAAGAACTACGGCTGGCTGGGGTTCGTCTCCCAGGCGGGAGTGTCAATCGGACTGGCAGTGACCATCGGCAGAACATTTCCCGACTGGGGTGTCCAACTTGAAACGTTAATCATTTCAATGGTCACTGTTCACGAGATCATCGGCCCAATCTTGCTGAAATTTGCCCTCGACAAGTCCGGAGAAACAGAGGCAGCGAGCAGTAAACGGTAAACAGTGTCGATTACGACAAAGAGTGCCTCTCAAGGGAACAATGGGTGATATTTCACTACTTATGGCTCACTAATCAAGACTTTTTTAATTGTTTTTTGATAGGGTGACATAATGTTGTCACTCACTCTGTTTTTCTTTGGTATAAATGACTAACTAAAAGGAAACAGACAATGAATACAGCACGCAAACTCTACCAAGAAGATGAATTCGGCACACAGGCATTAACCGCTGTTGAAGCTACAGATGAAGCCTTTCTCGAAGAACAGGTCGATGAGGATCAGCGCTTAAATGAAATTTATGAAGCTCTCGGATGGGGTGACCTTCCATACAAACTGAAATTCGTTATCGCGTCTGATGTCGTCGGATATTATGATGAATTGATGGGACTTTACAGCACCTGTGATCCTGGTGTCATTGCACGACGCAAAAGAGTAGCATACTGGGTCGAAAATTACCGCAATCATATTGCATCGCTGGAAACAACGCTTGACGCACTTCGGATTTATCGATGAATAATTAATAATGGGTAATTAGTAATTATCAGCTGCGAAGATTTGCGGTTGATGGGTCACTGATTCCTGGTTGGGAATCAGTGAAATAAGGTTCTGAAATCTTGGTTCGTATCTCATCACTCAAGATTCATGGCCCATGAGTGCCAAAAAAAGTAGGGATTATCTGCAGATATCCTTACCTTAGCCGAAATATATTTGAAACCCTCTAACCGCTCTCAATCATGCCCCTGACGACAGCTGTAGAGAAGATTACCCGAGAAGGTCTCACCTACGAAGATGTCCTTTTGGTTCCCTCCTATTCGAATGTTTTGCCGAGGAATGTAAAGATAAGGACAAATTTGACCCCGAAGCTGGCACTTAATATACCGATCATCAGTGCCGCCATGGACACGGTTACGGAATATCAGCTCGCCATTGCCCTGGCACGGGAAGGTGGTCTCGGAATTTTACACAAAAATATGAGTATTGAAGACCAGGCCGAACAGGTTCGCCTGGTTAAAAGGAGCGAGAGCGGGATGATTGTAGATCCTGTGACGCTTCCTCCCGATGCCACGGTACGTGATGCGCGTCAACTCATGAAAAAGCATAAAATCGGTGGGATTCCACTGGTTGACAGTGACGGCCGCCTGGTTGGTATTGTGACGAATCGTGATCTCCGGTTTGAGCCGAAACCTGACCGGCAGCTAAAAACGATCATGACCAAAGACAACCTGGTTACTGCACGGGTTGGTACCACACTCGACGAGGCCGAAAACCTGTTGCAGAATTACAAAGTGGAAAAGCTTCCGATTGTTGATGAAAAACGCAAGCTCGTTGGTTTGATTACATTTAAGGATATCGAAAAAAAGAAGAATTATCCCAATGCGTGTAAAGATGAGATAGGACGTCTTTGCGTCGGTGCCGCTGTGGGAATCGCAGCGGATACGATGGACCGGGTGTCGGCACTTGTAGAAGCTGGTGTTGACATTATAACGGTCGATACGGCCCATGGTCATTCGGAAGGCGTGCTGAGTATGGTGCGGTCAATTCGAAAAAAATATCCCGACCTGGATCTGATTGCCGGTAATATTGCCACAAAAGCTGCCGCAGAAGCACTGGTTGAAGCGGGGGCCAATGTTGTGAAAGTCGGTGTAGGTCCCGGTTCGATATGCACAACCCGGATTGTTACCGGGGTCGGGGTTCCTCAGCTCAGCGCTATTATGGAAGTTGCGGAGTACACGCGTTCTAACGGCATCGGACTGATAGCTGATGGCGGCATTAAGCAGACTGGTGAGATTGCCAAGGCCATTGCAGGAGGTGCATCGGCTGTCATGCTTGGTTCCATGTTTGCCGGTGTCGATGAAGCACCCGGTGAAACCATCATCTATGAATCCCGGAAATTTAAATCATACCGTGGTATGGGAAGCCTTGGAGCCATGGCTCAAGGCAGCAAGGACCGGTACTTCCAGGATGTGGAAGAGGATATTAACAAGCTCGTGCCCGAAGGTATTGAAGGCCGGGTGCCCTATAAAGGAATGTTGAGTGAGGTGGTATACCAGATGATTGGGGGCCTCAGGGCAGCTATGGGATACTGCGGCGCAGAGAACATCGCCGACCTGCAAAATGCGGAGTTCGTTAAAGTGTCACCGGCCAGCGTGAAAGAGAGTCACCCGCACTCTATCCAGATCACCAAGGAATCACCCAATTATTTTATGAGGTAGCATCCTGAGAGTGTGCTATGCCGGACTTTCCTGATCATTATTTTGATGTAATAATACCGACATACAATAACCGAGATGAATTAGCGGAATGTTTGGCTTCTCTCGACCGTCAAATATTCCGCTCTTTTTTTGTATATATATGCGTGGATGGGTCTACTGATGACACGATTTCATGGTTGCAGAAACGGACCTACTCTTTTGAATTTCAGATTTTACAGCATTCTGATCACTCAAATCATGGCAGGGCAGCTACACGCAATCTTGGCTTGAAAAAAATCTGGGCTCCTTTTGTTGTCCTCTTAGATTCAGACATAATTGCCACACCGGATTTATTGGAGGCGCATAGAAGGTTTTTGGAAAAATGGGGCGACATTTCTGTCGGAGATATCCGTTTTTCAAATGCCCACGAGAATATTTGGGCCCGATACCAGCAGGAGAGGGGCAAGCATCGATTCTCTCATGAAGATATTATTCCTCCTACTTATTTTGTAACACAAAATGTAGCCCTGTCTTCTTCATCCGTAAAGGAAATTGGGTTAATGGATGAAACATTTGAGGTATATGGAGGGGAAGACACCGATTATGGTATTCGTTTAGTTTATGAGGCCGGGCAGAAATGCAGATACAACAAAAAGGCCAGGGTTACATCTGTGTTGGACAAAACGATTGTGTCAGGATTACATCAATTGAAGATTTTTGGGGAAGTTTCTCTTCCATACTTGCTACAGAAATATGAATCATATCCGGAGAAACCGGAATTTTTTAAAATGAACCTGGCCAGTAAGAGATGGATCTTTTCCCCCATATGGGCCTGGTTTAGCAAAATGTTACTACATTTTCCATTCAGCATCGCCAAATATGGCGTGCACTACCTGGTTTTTTATAATGTAGCCTCCGGATATAAAAAATATATTGATACAGCGTATTCTTCATAACAACCTGGCAGGCAAAGCATATGATCATGTCCTCATCTCGATGGGTGCAGTCGAGCATGATGCCAGAATGTTAAATATTGCCTACACACTGCAACAGAAGTATTCCCGTATCCTGTTAATTGGTCTGTATACCCCTGGATGGCAGGTGTCCTGTGCCGACCTTGATGCCGATGTACTGTTGATGGATAATTACACTTACAGTCCGATGTACAGACTGTGGTTGGGATTCTATCGATGGCTTCATACTTTCGGTCATCTCCTGAAAGCAGATTCTTTTTGGGCTATGGATTTATATGTCCTGCCATTTATTACATCGGTGAGCAAAAAAAATAACGGCCGTAGTTTCTATGATTCCCGGGAGATCTATACAGCTTTAGGTGAGGCGAGCGATCATCACATAAAACAGAAAATCATCAGCTGGCTGGAAAAAAGATACATTCGGAAAGCCGATAAAATTTTTACATCCGGCGTGTTGGATTCGAAACATTTGTCCGAAATCTATAATATGCCGCTTCCCGATGTGATTATGAACCTGCCTCGTTTTCAATCTCCCGAAAAATCGAATCTGCTGAGAGAAACATTTCGGATACCTGGCAATAAAAAGGTACTTGTTTACCAGGGAGTAATACATCCGGGAAGGGGATTGATGCAGGCAGTCCGGGCTTTGGCAAGTCTTCCGGATCTCGTTTTATGTGTATTGGGTAATGGTGAGGTGTTTAAAGAAGAACTGTCCCGTGTCGCATCAAGCCTCGGAGTGAGTGATCGTCTTTTTTTCCAAAAATCCGTTCCCTATCAGGAACTTATCAACTGGACTGCCTCGGCGGATCTGGGTCTGTGTTTTATCGAACCCCTGTCACTCTCGCTGCGGTACGCTCTTCCAAACAAACTCTTCGAGTATGCCATGGCCGGTATCCCCTCTATAATTAGTGATCTTCCACAGATGCGGCCTTATATTGAGAAGTACCGATGTGGCGTTGTCCTTCCCGCTGATGCCGGGATAGATTCATTCGTGAAACACATCAATGAGATGACAAAGCCGGAAATTTATTACCAGATGCGGCAAAATGCTCTGACGCTAGCCAGTGATATCAATTGGGAGAAACAACAGGATGTTGTTTTTAGAATTGCCGGGGCGGAACAAAAATAAAAATGCATCCCATAATGTTTTATTTGAACAGAGGCAATGATCACCTTTTCCTATCCCGCTATATCCTGTTTTTGTGATATTGCGATGGCATCGAAATGCTTAACGATCGGCTTCGTTGAGAGTAAAGTGAAGGTGTCCGGATAAATGGTTCGGATTTTGCAGGGTAGAGCATTTGTCTAATGATAAAAGAAACCTGTGAAATTGGTTTTTTATCCATTGTTTTCCTTATAATCAAAGCAATACAGAGTTGATCCCCACAAGACGATGATAGATTTTTTAAAAGCTCTTATACAGCGACGGGGGCGGTCAGTGACGGTTGTTATGCTTGACGAAGAACAGCCCGACGGTCCTCAAAGTTATCAATTACAGCCTGGACAACTAATTCCCGCACTGGGTGTTGGTGCACTGGGACTTGTAGTACTAACGTGGCTGTCAATGGTCTTTACACCACTTGGCGCTCTGGTGTATAACAGGAGGGATCATCAACTTCGGGAATCGATTGATAACCTTTCCAGTAAGGTATTGGCACTCAATGATTCTCTGGATATCAGAACAAAACAGCTCACAGACATAAAAGAGGTCATTATCGGGCAAAAGGATACCACTTTCCAGAATGTTCCGGTTACTGAATCGCAGAAAGATTATGTGCAAAGCGTGAAAGATGTGCCTGCATTGCCACCAATATCAGTGGACAATGATAATAGTGAGGTGTTAAACAAAGGCGATCTGATTTATTCGGATGTATTAACCCGTGTTCCGGTGTTCCCCACGGAGATGCCGGTCGAGGGAATGATCACCCGAAAATTTGAGCCTCAGGAAGGACATTATGGCATAGATATTGCTACAAATGAGGGGGAAGAGATCCATGCTGTGGCAGATGGTGTTGTTATTAACACGGTATGGTCGATAAATTACGGATACGTGATTTACGTCCAACACGGCGGGGGTTACGTGACAATCTATAAGCATTGTCGCGATCTGGGAAAACAAGAAGGTGATGTGGTCTTAAAAGGGGACGTGCTGGCAACAGTCGGCAAAACAGGGCTCCTTACTTCCGGCCCACATGTCCATATGGAATTGTGGCATAACGGAATAGCTTTGGATCCTTCACAATACCTGATTACCAAATAAACCATAATACTTTCATATGTTTAATAACTCCAAACCAACAACGAAAGCACCCGTGACTAATACTACTACTGATAAGACCCAACCCGCGATAAACATGATAAGTCAGGGAACCATCATCGATGGATCTCTGATAAGCAAAAACGATGTACGTATCTCCGGACGTGTCGACGGCGAAGTTAAAGCCGAAGGCAAAGTCATTCTTGCCAACGAAGGATATGTAAAAGGAAATGTGGAAGCAGGCGAAGCAGATGTGGCCGGAACGGTGGAAGGCGAGCTCAACATCAGCAAGCGTCTGATTTTACGTCAATCAGCCCGAATCAAAGGAGATATCCAGACTAAGGTTCTTCTGGTTGAAGAAGGCGCCGTCTTTGAAGGAGCCTGCCGCATGGAAGGTTTCAACGGCAACAAGATTGATAATAGCAGATACGAAAACGGTAAAGCTGATAAAGTATCGGGCGACGTAAAAATTCAAAAGAATAAGCTGCCGGATACCCATCCTGCCTGATGGGTGAGTCACTATTGTGATTGATCCTGAAAATTTCCGGAAGTATTCCGATTTTATGTCACTTGGCTCCGAGATCGCAGCGGCCATGATTGTGCCGCTGCTGATCGGGGTCTATCTGGATAAACATTATAACACCAATCCCTGGGGGGTAATCGGAGGAACCATCATCGGCTTCCTGGGGGTTTTCAACGCCGTCTATCGCGTAGTGATCAGAGCTAATAACAAGAAATCGGATGACCAACGAAAACGCCAGTAAAAAACTTTCCTTTCGGACGTTCACCATCATCATACTATCCATCGACGCGGCCTTCCTGATTTTTGGCGGCTACCCCGTATTCCGAATATATGGTTTTCCCGCATTGCTGGGCATGATTGTCGCCCTTGTTATGACAACCGCAAACGTGCTGGCAGGCTATTGGATTATCATCCGTTCATTCCATCTGGATATGAGTGATTTCATGAAGCGGGTCTTTGGGGGTATGGGCATAAGAATGTTTGTTTTAATGGGATTAATCGTAATAATTTTATTAGTTACAAAAATTAACCAGAACAGTTTTATAATTAGTTTATTTATTTCCTATATTTGCAAATCTGTGATCGAAATTATTTTCATCAACAAACGAAGTCAGAACCACAGAGTTAGCACAAGTTCGAATTAATGACATTAATCGTTAAGCGTGTTTTTCTTACTCTTATATTACTATCTATTGCGACGCGTTTTGCTATTGCAAGAGAAGGTAGTAGTGATTCCAATGGAGGGAAAAAGGAGAAAATAGATCTTGTAACGCACGTTCTGGATCATTACTACCTGGATTTCGAGCCGGCTGGTAAAATGGAACTACCACGCATTTTGTGGGATCATGGTTCTCTTCATATTTATTCGAGCACTACAGCGGCTATCAATAGCGGGGACGGATATACAGATAAGTATTACACAGAGAAGGGGCATGAGGTACAGCACGGGAATGGGAAAATTGAG
>DATFNI010000314.1:0-6569 GCA_035266485.1 Balneolales bacterium | reverse complement strand
GGATCGGCAAATATGTATGTGTAATACCAGGCCCGTTGGGTCAGCTGGGTTTTGTGATAGAGACGTTGCCACGTTTTTCCCGCATCTTCTGAGCGATAAACCCCGCCGTTTTTATTTTCGATGAGTGCGTAAATACGGTTGGAATTGACGGGCGACACACTGACGCCGATCTTTCCCATTATTCCTTTCGGCATGCCCGGATTATGAGAGATGTTGGTCCAGGTGTCACCGCCATCCGTTGATTTGTATAGACCGCTTCCGGAACCTCCGCTCGACATAATCCAGGGGGTACGGTAAGACTGCCAGAAAGCGGCATACAAAACACGCGGGTTGTTTTCATCAATCGAAATATCGATAGCACCGGTCTTGTCATCCACATATAGGATTTTCTGCCAGGTTTTCCCACCGTCCTTTGAGCGGTACAGGCCACGCTCCTTATTGCCCGCAAACACGTGGCCCAGGGCTGCAACGTATACTAAATCAGGATCTTTGGGGTCGACTGCGATCCGGCTGATCACGTGTGTGTCTTTCAATCCGATATTTTCCCATGTTTTCCCCCCGTCGGTCGATTTATAGACTCCGTCACCGGTAAACATGTTGCCGCGTATCGCCGACTCGCCCATGCCTACATATACCACGTTGGGATCGGATGGTGCAACAGCGATAGCCCCGACTGCACCCGTCTTGAAGTATTTGTCAGATACGTTCAGCCATGTTTTCCCGCCGTCGGTTGTTTTCCAGAGTCCACCGCCTGCCGATCCGAAGTAGAAGGTATACGGCTGACTTGCAACGCCGGCTACGGCTATAGAACGACCGCCCTGCCATGGTCCGATGGGACGGTACCGGAGTGCCTTAAAAGCAGATTCGGGATACTGATATTCAGAATCTGCCGGCTTGTGCTGGGCAAATACCTGCATAGCAGTAAACAAAAGTACGGTCAGGGAGACACCAAAGATATACAACGGGCCCTTTAAAGAATGAGAAAACAGATTCATGACACACCTATCATATTGATTGGCCAATCTTATTCAAGATTTTCGGCAAATTAGCCATTGATGCCGGGATTGTAGGTAAAAAATTGTTAATTAGATTCCTTGGCGGTTTGAGTGGAATCAGGATTGATGTTTGGATAATCCAGATAAAAAGACCCCAAAACCGAACGGGTGAAGGGGCCTTAGGGTGATCATACTAATGTTATTCATTCAAAATCAATATCCGTTATTTTGCACAAGGTTTTTGTTGGCGTCCATTTCACGCTGTGGAATGGGGAATATCAATTTTGTAGAATTCCATGGGATGCTGCCAACCGAACCATGAGTACGCTTGATCTCCTCCAGGAAGTGTCCTTCAAACGCGAGCTCTTTTTTTCGCTCGGTCAGGATTTGATCGACACTGGTGATCGAGGTCAAATCCTGGAGGCCCGCTCGTTCGCGAATTTTATTCACATCAGCCACCGGTGTCGCGCCCACGCTCGATCCCAGACGGTAGTTGCATTCGGCACGGGTGAGGTACATTTCGGCAAGCCGCGCAACAATCACGTTAGAAAACGGATTGTCATATTTATGAGTGTAGTAGCTGACCCCATCAACGCTTAAATAAAACTGCTGACTGCGTGTGTCCGTCGAGCTGAATAAACTCATAAACGGTTGCGTCATCGTTATATCCCCGCGGCTGGGGTTTGGTATATCGCCGGCGGATGAAGAAGCGTAAAAAGTATGCAGATCATTGATCCCGGTTTGGGAGGTCACCTGCATGTCGAAGATATCCTCAGTGGTGTTTGATCCGTTGTTGAACTCATCCATGTAGTTCTTAACCAGACTGAACTGGCCGCTCTGGATAATCCGGTTTGCTTCGGTCAGGGCATTCTGATAATCCCCCATCATTAAGTATACCCTCGACAAAATCGCACTTGCCGAGTAGGTGGTTGCAAAGAAGCCGTTTGAAGTCGGTAATTTTGCTTTTGCGTCGTTCAGGTCTTTGATAACCTGCTTATAAACGTTGGCAACCGAACTTCGGGACACGTTATTCTGGCTGGTAATAATTGTGGTGGGGGTCAACACGATCGGAACTCCCATATTTCCATTCGGGTCTCCGTCCGTATACGTTTTACCCCACAGTTTGACCAGTTCAAAGTAAAGAGAGCCCCGGATAAATTCGGCTTCTCCCTGTACCGTTGCCTTGGTCGTTGAATCGGAGATCTTATTAATCGACGCCAGCACATTGTTGCAAACGTTGATGGTCTTATAAGCTTGTTCCCACATTGATGCAACGTAGCCATTATTCACGTGGATGTTTTTCGTAAATACATCGCGAGGGCCCTGATAGGTACCGCCCCATGTCAGTTCATTGGTCGCTGCCAGGAGATCGGGTTCCATCATAAGCTGCCCCCCCCACAGATACTGATCCCCAAGATTACTGTACGCACCCACAAGTGCATTTTCAACATCCCGGGCAGAATTCAATGCCAGCGATTGGTTAATGGTATCCTGCGGCTGGATGTTCAGGTATTTGTCGCAGCCGGAAAAGCTGAGTACCAGCGACAAGATCAGCATTAATGGAATTCTCAAACGATTCATATTCATATGTCTTTTGGTGACAAAACGGTTTGCTATGTGATTAGACTTCATGATGACCTCCTGTTAAAATCCAAGATTTATACCGAAGGAGATCGTCCGGGCTTGTGGAGCCGCGTAAAAGTCATTACCCAGACTGATATTACCAGCCAGATAATCCGTATTCACTTCCGGGTCGAATCCCTTGTATTTAGTGAAGGTCAGCAGGTTCTGTCCTGTCATAAATAACTTGACCTGACGCATTCCGTTTAACTTGCCAAGCAATCTTTTGGGCAGACTGTACGACAATGTCAGATTTTTCAGCCGCAGGTATGTTCCGTCATCCAGGTAGCGCGATGAATCGCCCGTTCCGTTACTTGCGAACAACCGGGCCTGGGGAACCATGGTCACGTCACCGGCTTTTTGCCAGGCGTTTAACTGGTCAATCGTCTGATTGTCAAAGTAATTACCGCTTGCTGACATGTACGCTCCGCCGCCGTTGTAAATCTTGTTCCCGTAGACCATGTAGAACATGAAACTCAGATCAAATCCTTTGTAGGAAAAGTTGTTGGTCAATCCGGCAGTGAATTTGGGATTGGGATTACCAAGCACAACCCGTTGGGCGGCATCATAGTTGTTTGTTACATACTTGCCACCATACATGTTTTTCACCTTAAAGGCAGTCCCATCTGATATTTCCTGCTGGGTAGGCGTGCGATTCAGATAGTAGAGTGCGTCACCATTTGCGGGATTGGCACCTGCAAATTGCTGGGCGTAAAAAACGCCAATGGGTTGACCTTCCATCGCCCGGTTAATGAAGCCACCGGTGATGATCTGGCCATTCAGATTGGTGATTTTGTTTTGGTTGGCTGAGAAGTTGAAGTTCGTCGACCAGAAAAACTTACCCAACAGATTGACTGTGTTGATAACAAACTCAAAGCCCTTGTTCTGAAGTTTGCCCACATTCCGGATCTGGGTTGTGAAACCTGATGTTGCAGGGACATTGACATTCAAAAGCAGGTCTTTCGTTTTTTTGAAGTAATAATCAACAGAGCCATTGATACGTTGATCGAAGAATCCATAATCAATACCAATATCAGTCTGAGCCGTCTGCTCCCATTTCAGATCAGGATTTTGAATCTGGGTGGGAGAGGTGCCCGGGATTCCACCGTAACCAATTGCCTGGTAAAGACCAAGTGGAGCGAAATTACTTATCCCTGCAGCATTCCCGGTTATCCCGTAACTGGCACGTAGCTTCAGAAAGCTGATAAAAGAACTGTTCTTCAGGAATCTTTCCTGATTGATTATCCACCCGGCTGATGCGGCGGGAAAGAACCCATATCGGTGATTCTTACCAAACCTTGATGACCCATCGATACGGCCACTCAGGGAAAGCAGATACCGGCTCTTGTACTTATAGTTGGCACGCGCGAAATACGACAGGAAACTGAAAGCTGTCTCCTGGGTATTCCCGCCCGTAATCTGGGCGGCACTGATGATCTGGCGAAACTGATCGCTTGGATAACTCACGCCTTCCACGTAACTCTGGGTCTGATTCGATCGCTGATAGCTGATTCCGGCGGTCGCGTCAATATCATGAACCGAGTTAAACGTATTGCTGTACTCGGCATAGTTATTAAGTGTATAGTTGACCACACGGTCCCATGTTTGAAGGGCATCGCCATTGCCATATCCGGTATTCCGTGCCACGGCCGATCCAAACCAACGCTGCTCATTCTGGTCATACAAATCCAGACCAAACTCGCTCCGGTACATCAAATGCTGCGTGATATTGTACTGTGCATAAGTATTGGCATAGGTGTGGAATGAATTCACAGGGAATGAGGCGTTTTGCTTGTAGAGCAATCCATTGAAATACAATGAATTATCTGAAATATAATTTCCCTGGCTGTCCCTGATCGGCTGAATGGGCGGCTGCGCAAGCAACTGCACCGGTGTCGAGAAGGCGTCATCATCAGGAACGCGTTTATTGGTGGTCTTGATGAGATTTATTTTTGCACCGATAGTGACCTTGTCGTTTGCCTTGTGTTCGAGATTCAAACGACCACTGATACGCTGTAGATAATTTTCGATGACTATACCGGATGTATTGTCATAGTTGCCGGATGCATAAAAAGTGGTTTTATTATTGCCGCCACTGGCCGAAATCTGGACATTTCTGAAACCGGCATTCTTGTTAAACGCCTGATCAACCCAATTATAATTGCCGGGATTGCTTTGTGTCCATTTACCTAAGGAATACTTTTGAAAGTGAGATTCCACGTAACCGACATAATCAAAGCCGTCGTTGAAGTAGGTTGCGGCGTTTTTGGCAGCTTCAATAAAATAATTAGAATATTGTGTGCCATTCATGAACTTGCGTTTCCCGGTCGGGCTGCTGAATCCCTGTGAATATTTCACGTTGAATTGCGTTTTGCCGGCCTGTCCGTCTTTCGTTGTAATGATGATAACCCCGTTTGATGCCCTGGAACCATAAATAGCCGCCGCCGAAGCATCCTTGAGAATATTGATGGACTGGATGTCTGCAAAATTGAGGTCAGAGAGAGGATTGGTTGCAGAACCCGTGCCGTTGTATGAATTACTTTGGTTGCTTGATGTCACCGGCACGCCGTCAATCACTACCAGAGGTTGATTACTAGCTGATACGGATGAGGCCCCACGGATACGGATCTCCATGGCCTGTCCAAGCTTACCATTGTTCTGCTGAATAAATACACCAGCATTACGTCCTTCTATAGCAGATTCGAAGTTGGGGACCGGTACATTCTGAATATCCTTGCCGGAAACGGAGGCTATGTTACCCGTCATGTCTTTTTTTATCTGGGAACCGTAGCCAACGACAACCACATCATTGAGTTGCTCAGTATTTGATGCCATTCCCAGGTTAATGGTATTTTGTTTTCCAATTTCCACTTCTTCCTGCTTCATGCCGATATAAGAGAAAATGAGTGTTCCTCCCGATTCGGGCACTTTTAGCACATATTTACCATCCGCATCGGTAACCGTACCGATCTGGGTTCCTTTCAAAACGATGTTAACACCGGGAAGTGGTGTCCCATCGCTTTTCATAGTCACTGTTCCGCTTATGGTTCGCGTCTGCTGAGCCATGGCAACGCCAAGACACAAAAACATCAAGCCACTAAGAGTGAGTAACACTTTTTTCATATTGTAGCGTATTTGGTTTACTGGTACTTTGGTTTATTTCAGCGGTAAAGATTAGATGCCTCACCTCCACAGCGATCAATTGGGTTTCAATTCCCTTCCATAAACCCGCATATGAGAAAGAAGTAGGGCACAACTACGACATCACCAGGAATGAGATTTCATTCCATGAGTAACCTGAATCATCGATTGTAACTGAATTAGACAATCTATGATTAAACCCGCTGTACAATTCACACTGAAACGAAAGTTAACAATATTGCTGATATCTGCAATTTTATTTTTAATGTAAAATGCGACACTTAAATACCATAATTACTATTCGAATATTGTTATTATTATTTTATAAATAGAAAAGGGCTTTCATTATTAATTAATTCAATTGCAATGACTTTCGGCATTATGTTTTAATTTTCCCCGGATAAATAAAGAAAATTTCAGGTTGTTCTGAAATGCCATTGAATCATGTGTTTATGGAATAAAAGAGGGCTGATGTTGTAAAGTAGCACAGGTTCACAACCGTGTGAAGTATCACTGATTTTATATGATTCCCTATGCACTTTCAAAATGTGGCGCGGTTGTATTACCTTGATTTGGGTAAAAAAGTAGTGGTTGGGTGACACAGGGTTGTCACCCGATCAATTAACTTATTATTTACAGAGACGCGTTCATTATTACCGGACAGTATAAGCATGAAGATTGGTATTGTTACATCGCGCGGCAAGTCGATCCTGGAGGATAAATTACACTCTCTTGTTCAGGAGAAAGGGATTGACTCCTGCCTTATTCTTGTATCGAGCCAGGGAATGGTCCGGCATCTGAGGCGCGAGTTGC